>JBFWYS010000073.1:0-10983 GCA_050186175.1 Pseudobdellovibrionaceae bacterium | reverse complement strand
TTGAAGTTTCTGCTAAAGACGAGAGTGGCCAATATGATGGCGGATACTTGGTAAAAGCAGAACAAGAATTTAAGAACATGTCGGGTATAAACTCTTGCTCTCAGTTGCGTTAATATGATGTGATTTGCGAGTAACAGCCTCTTAGAAGCGTGGCTATAAAAGCAAATCAATTAATCCATCATTCCTTTACCCACGAGGATCTTAGGAATGCATTTTTCGATTCGCGAAATTCGAGTTTCACTTTGTTTTGCGCTAGCAAAGTGAAGAATGTAAGCGCGTTGACGCCCTGGGGTCAATGCGCCGAATGCTTTTTTAAGTTTTGGCCGCTTGGAGAACATTGATTTTAGTTCCGCAGGCACAGCAGTAGGTTTTTTTTGAATTCAACCTTTTTGCCCGAATCCTCAAGTGCAATTGCTTCTTTGATATAAGCCTTAATACTCGACGTTTGCTTTGTAATCTCTTGAGATGACCTGAACTCGAATCGTTTTGAGGCTTGGGAGTTTGGACCGTTGTCGATCAGAATTTTTTTTGGATCCTTTAACAAGGTACCTTTGAAGAACATCAGACCTAAACAGCCTTTGAACGGCTGAATAATAACGACATTGTTTTCATTGTGGGTATAACAGGGAAGACGCCACTTAAAGTTTTCTTCTAGTTTTGTGGATAAAATAATGGCTCGAAGCTTTTTTATTTCTTCTTGCCACTGCTTAGACTTTTCTATGAATTTTGTTACCTCTGAGCTCATCAATCACCTATTATTGTAAAACAATAGCTTAAATTGAAAACCCGAATGTGCAAATGATATTTTAGGGTTTATCGAGCCGGTAAAACTGCATCGCTAAATGGTAAACCGAGTCTTTGCTTTTGGCCACGTTACAAATATTGGTGAGTCTATTTTGAAACTCAACGATCAGCTCTCTCAACTCCGGAAGTTGCTCTTTATCTAAAGCCATTGTCACTCCGGAGATTTCACGCTCACTAGGATCTTGATTTAGCATTGCTGTGAGGGCGTGATTGAGATGTTGCTTGTGAAAAGATTGAATGGCCTCTACAGGCGCTCCCACAACCTGACTGAAATCGTTAGTTTTTAAAAGCTCGCCATCTTTTTTAAGTAAAATTCCTAAGCGCAGAAGACGTTTTACCGCATCTTCGGCTTGCTCAACTGAAATCCCCAGTTTTTTTGCGATTTTATTTGGGCTTGAAGAAAAATTTTTAGTTTCGACGAGCTCAACAAGGGCTGCGTGATACCATTCTGAAATAAGCTCAAAAGATTCGAGCTTAACTTCGGCGTAGTTCAAATCGCTTAATAAATTAACGTTTTTTAAAATCAAGGTGCGCAGATCCTCATCTTGGGTGCGCTGATAACGAATCAAATTCAGGAACAAAACTCTTTTTTCATTAGGCCAACGTAATTTTTTTGAAAGCCTGATACCGATTTTTTCAGAGAGGGTCCGTTTGCTCGAAAAAATCTGTGAAAGATAAGCGGGAGATACACCCAATTGCATTGCAAATGATCGAAGCGAATAGGAGGAGTTTCTCTGGTGTCTTTCTCGAAGCTCCACCCGCAGCATTGTCCGGTAATCTAAATTTACAGTTTGAGATGAAGTTTGCATATCTCTACATATCCAAGGCCTGTAATCTGGTCAAATCGATTCTGCAAACACATTTAAAGAGTGTTAACAGAGCGCAAACACATGTCTCCCAAACTTTATCCCAACATCTCCCAGATTCTAAGCAGCGTTCGACTTTGGTTCGAGCTTTGCAACTTTATTGGATCATGAAGTTTCCTCTGACGAGCTCAAAACTAATGACCCATCTTATCCCTGGCGTGTTCATCTTTTTTACAGGTGTTGCCACAAGCCAGGCTGAAGGGCTTCGCTGTGCGAAGCTTTATCCGCCTCGGATATCGGGTCTTACTCTACGCGAAAAAAAGTTTAGACCTAGTGAAGGCATAACGAACCCTGACTTTAATAAGGCCCTTTTCGAAATTTTGACTCCCTTTCAAGATGGAAAAATTGATCGCAAAACCGCTGAGCAAGAACTATATCGACTTTCACAAGATCCAAGAGCAGCGAGATCCTTACGCTTAGAAGATTTTGAAAACCTGTCAGATAATGATCTTAAAAGTGTCTATGTGTTCGCACGGGCAGAATTGAATAGATTTTTGCACGAATCAGGCTTAAGTCTTCATGATCGACCAAACTCTTTTAAAAAATTCATCGGAGAACTCAATCCAAAGTTGCGTGTTCGTCATTCTACCGACCTTGATATCCTTGTAGAGGTTCTTGCAAAGTTGAAAATTGAAACCGCCAGAGTCGTCAAAAACGACGATTCTGAGGTCGGTGCATTTGTATATGCTGCACTTCAAGATCCTATGTTTTCAAAGAATGACCACTACTTCGGAGACAGCCCATTTATTATTTGGGCTGACATAGGTCTGCTCGATCACAACAAATGGCATCATGCAAACGGAGGATTTCATTATGGCAGACAATCACCACACTCGTTTGCACCGGATTACAGTATGGCGTTGTATATCGAACATATCGGAAATGGCACACGTGGCAACGAAGTAATGTTTCCAGATGGAATCAATTATCAGAACATTCCTTTTCGGATACAAGCTCCTACGGAGGCAGACCGAAAAGCCTTGCTAGGCAAACTCCGAAGCCGTTCCATTCCTGCTCCGAATGGACAGAAATGGGAAGATTTAGTTAGTCTTCCGATAAGCCAATGAGTTTTCGTGTTGGGTATACAATCAGTTAGTTCTACCTTAAAAGAGAATAAATTTTCCTGGCTATTCTCAAAGTTGGTTTAGAGTCTTGCCCGTCTTCGATGCACCAAGTAGCGCTCAGACAACCATAAGCAAATGCATATTCCAGAATACGTTGACGATCCATTTTCAGATTCCGCGAGAAAATGTCAGCTCTTCGCTGAATCGTCTCGATCGATTCAGCGAATTCTGACAATCCATTTGGATTGTAGAATGTATTTGCTACTTCGTAAGTTCGTTCTCCAAAAAGGCATTGCGGATCAATGCATAGCCATCCGCGCTTGGTGCTCTTCAGTATGTTTTCATGGTGAATATCCCCATGAAGAACCAGCTTTTCTTTTTCAGATTCAAGAAGTTTATTCGCCATATTCGCTCCAGCAATATAGAGAGAATCAGCAGTTCCAGATTGAATTTTATAAAATAGTTTACGGAAGTTTTCTCTCATTGAAATAAGCTCATTTGGAATGGGTCCAGAATATGAATGGATTTTAGATATAACCTCAGAGATTATTTCTATCGCCTCATCGTCTTTCTTCTCAATAACCAGACCTTTTAATGTGGGGCCGTCGATGAATTCCATGAGATGAGCGCCCTGGTCAAAATCTATAAGCCGAGCAGAGCCATTTCCGTTGAAACACTTTAGGACTAAAGCTCCTCGAGCTTCAAACTCTTGGCCCTTTTCATTTAAAATTTTTAGAACTGCAAAATCTCCTTCGTGTTTAACTTTGTAGACATCACTTGTGAACGTCTTAGTTAGAAGTTGAGGATCAGATAGCTTCCACTTGGAAACATATTGTTCGAGACTATTCGCTGTCACTAAAGCCAACCCACGGAGGGAATCTCTAATACTTCCTCACATATCTGTTCTGGAGTTTTATCCTTAAATCCGACCTCTGCAAAATATTTAAAGAGGATATCATCCATTGAAACTCTCGGCATTTTGAGGCGCGCAAGTCGTTCGAGTGTAATTTCCATCAAGCGGCTACCCACTAAGGACTCTCTGTCAAAAATAAAAAGTGCTTCGAGTCCGCAACTTCCTTGTATCCAATATTCTGATAAATCTTGTTTGAAGTTGGATTAGAAAGATCCGTGTAGAGAACGCAAAACTTTTTCCCATTGTCTAGCATCTTCTGGCTGATGTGAGCAACCACGCCCGACGCGTATCCTTTTTTGCGAAAATCTGGGGGTGTATAGACTCCGTTAATGGAAGCTCCATTTTTCGTTGGCCGGCTCGCAAACGCGATTGAGACCGGCTTATTATCATGTATCCAAAAATAAGCATTTTGTTTTTGCACGGCTCGCTCAGCAAATTCTCTCCAATGAGCTTCTCTTCGCTGATCCGATGCCGGTAAGGACTCTTTGGCAAAGGCCATGATCCAATTAAATACAGTATTCAGCTCCGAAGTTGTTGCAGCTCTAAATGTGCCGATTACATTATTTGGAAAGTTCACTTTCTCGAGCTTATAAATCTTTTGTCCCATGCCTAACAGAGCCTGATTACCGACTAAAGAAGACCAAATTTTGGAAAACTGTTCAGACTCTTTTGCAGGGCCAACGACTCCAGGAAAGTTCGCTCCGGCTTTTTTAAGATACTTGGCCAGCTCTTCTAAATTTGAAGTTGAAGCATGGGTTAGTACTAAGTTCATCGGTGGAGTTTGAATCGCAGCCGACACAGTTTCATGATTTTCAACTATACGTATCAACAGAGGAGGCGTTTTAGGAGATGATGACAGCATTCCTTCACACAATCCGAGCATGAGAGTATTAGTAGCTTCATGTTCATATAAAAGTTCGCTGGTCGAATTAAGAAACTCTTGAATCGAATCTTCGCGCAGTATTTGGCATATGAAAGACATACTATTTTCAAATGTTAAAGGATCAAGGGGGTCCGCACAATGCAAGAAAGCGAATCGGATTTCCCAACTCGCTTTCTTTGGATCTGGGCTCCTCTTTTTGCAAAGGAGGTCCAAATGCCGGATAAGAACTTGTGTGACCCACAAAGGAATATTCGACGTGTTTTGAGGATTACTAAAGCAGTTTTAGGTCTAGTTTCGACTGGATTAGAAATTGTTCGCAGAATTCTGGATCTTTTGAGTAGATGACCTAGGTAGCTAACGGATTTTTTGGGTTCCCAACTAGGATGTTGGTTTAACCTTGAGGGGTTTTTGATTATGGAGAAGTGATTGGGAAGTCCACTACGATCTCGTCAAGTCTTCATTTCTAGTCGCCCCCCAAATAAGACTTCAAAAGCCACCGTTCAGCCGACTTTTCAAATGCGCCGCGAAGTCCAAGACCTCCATCAGACACTTTCTTCGGAAACTCACACCTATCTTCCGACGTGCAGCTCATTCCTTGTTCAAGCAGACTCTGCATCTTTTTAAAATCAGCTTCCTTCCATTTTGAATACATAAGGAAAGCTTGATCGCCCGGGGGTTCAACTCCAAATGACACCTGAATATTTTTGTCCGTCAGTGATCGCAAACAATGAATGTCTCGCCCCATGAGACATGCGATGAATTTAGCTTTAATTTCTTTCGATGTTCCAATGCTTGTATACTTAAAGTTAGCGCGATCTTTAATTTCCTTACTACAGTCAGCTGTTTTGATATCCGCTTTGCCTGACATTTCAGATTTCTCATTGCTCTTGAAGCAACTGCCGTTGCCATACCAATATATCTCGCCACTCCACTTTAAGGAATCGGGAGAAGATCCCATAAAATAAATTTGCGCACTCGCCAGCAGCTCAACCAGATTTTTAGTTTCTTGCAGATATGAACTTGGTGGCGGTGCAGTTTGAGGATTACATTCTGGATCCGTCGTTCCACCGGGAGAAACGGGACCGCAGTTTGGCGAACTCGCCAAAGAAGCTAAGGACAAAAAAAGTATCAGCACGGTTGTTTCCTCCAGTTTGGTCTACTTTAAAACATTGCGATGATACCTTAAGTCTATCGACAAAAAATATGATAAAGAGACCTAATCAGGTCTAAGATTCGTTTATCAACTATTTTATAGAAAACCTGTTTGCCTTCGCGTCGTGACTCAATCAGACCTTCAAGACGCATTCCTTTTAAAAATTGCGACACAGCGGATTGCGAGGCTCCGCAGGCCTCTTCAATTTCACCCACTGACTTTTCGCCCTCCGCCATACAGCAAAGGATAAGCAATCGTTGAGGATGCGAGAGCTGCTTCAGTAGCGCAGCGACTTATTTACTTTGTCGTCTTAAAGTGGTTAATGTCTTGGTTGCACCTTGACTTTTCATATTATAATATTATAATATGAATACATGATAGGCAAGAAAAAAGCGGGAGATCAATTGTGAGAACTATGAAAATTTTTAATCCAACAATCATTGATGAGGTACCAGAGATAGCCCCAGATGAATTTAAAGCCCATGCAGGAAAAGTCACCCTTATTGACGTCCGACGGCCTGATGAGTTTGACGGCGAGCTCTCGCATATTCATGGAGCAATACTCATCACGCTTGGACCTGACTTAGACGCATTCTTTAGTACGCACGACAAAGACGATGAAATTGTGTTCGTTTGTCGAAGTGGAGCCAGGTCTGGTCGAGCGACTTTGCAGGGTCTTTCATTGGGCTTTTCAAAATGCGTAAACCTTCAGGGCGGCATGCTTTTATGGAACGAACGAAAATATCCGGTTGAAAGACGAAAGTAAGGAGTTATTCGATGGACCTCACCCCAATATTCTATTCTCTACTTGGCGGCGCCCTTATCGGTGTCGCTGTAACGCTGATGCTACTCTTCAACGGTAGAGTCACGGGAATTAGCGGCATCCTCGCCTCGTCGCTTTCAAAACCAAGTAAAGAAGGGCTCTGGCGATGGATGTTTCTTGCTGGAATGATCGTCGGTGGCTTTCTCATGCATGGTCTTCGCCCAGATTTTTTTGTTAACCTCTCGGATCGTGGACTGGCGATAGTGACTGCTGCAGGAGTTCTAGTTGGTTATGGCACTGTAATGGGAAGTGGATGCACGAGTGGCCACGGCGTCTGCGGAATTAGTCGTTTTTCAGTAAGATCCGTCTTGGCGACTGTCACTTTTATGGTTTTCGGGTTTCTTGCCGTGCAAGCCGCACGTTACTTCTTGGAGGGCTAAACATGAAGTCAAATTTTACCAGGCAAAATGTGGTTTCATTCATTGTCGGCCTTCTCTTTGCGGTTGGACTTACAGTCTCAGGCATGACTCAACCACAAAAAGTTATCAGCTTCCTGAATCCTTGGGACTGGGACGCATCACTTCTCTTCGTTATGTTGGGCGCAGTGGGAGTTCATCTAATAAGTTACCCACTCATTAAAAGAAGATCGTCGCCTCTACTCGATACAAAATGGCATGTTCCCACCCGTAAGGATGTTACGACTCGTTTGATCTTAGGTTCAGCACTATTCGGAATCGGTTGGGGACTTGCCGGATTTTGCCCAGGACCGGCGTTGACATCGCTTGCAGCTAGAGACATTCGCTCCGTTTTTTTTGTCGGAGCAATGATTTTCGGGATGCTGTTGTTTAAAAAAACTGAGCCTTATTTAAAGTTACGGGAGTAAAAATGGAAGCCCTCGGATACATCGCCAGTTTTGCAATGGGAATCACGCTGGGTCTTATGGGTGGCGGAGGGTCGATCTTAACTGTTCCCATTATGGTTTATCTATTTAGTATTTCGCCCACTGTTGCCACCGGCTATTCACTGTTTGTGGTTGGGATGACAGCACTCATTGGAAGCGTCATGTATATTCGCAAAGGAGACATAGATATTAAAGTCGGTCTCGCATTTGCGATTCCAAGCGTGATCGGTGTAACCGCATCGCGCGGCTTAATCATTCCTAAGATTCCTGAAGTTATCCTTGATACCAGCGGTCTCACGTTAACAAAAGAAATACTTATCATGGCGACTTTTGCCGTTTTGATGATTGCAGCTTCTTATTCAATGATTAAAAAGAAAAATGAGCGAAAACCGATGGAAGCACCTCCGTTGATACGCGTTGTACTCATAGCTCTTGAAGGTTTTGTGATTGGACTGATCGCAGGCTTTGTCGGGGCAGGGGGCGGTTTTCTTATTATTCCTGCACTTGTTCTTTTAGCAGGGCTTTCGATGAGGGTTGCAATAGGAACTTCGCTCATGATCATCGCGGCTCAATCACTTCTTGGTTTTGTCGGAGATGTCTCGCGAGGAATAATTGTTGACTGGACCTTGTTAGGGGTCGTCGCATCTATTGCCGCTATTGGAATTGTTATCGGCTCTGCGATTGCACACAAGATCAAAGAATCAAATTTAAAAACCGCTTTCGGATGGTTTGTTCTCATCATGGGGGCCTTCATTCTAATAGAGCAACTTCGCCATATTTCATTGTGATAAAGGAGAAAAGTTATGACACAAATTAAAGAATTCTTCGACAAAAACACATGGACGCTAACTTATGTTGTTTGGGATGAGAGAACCAGAGATGCCATCGTTATCGATCCACTGATGGACTATGACCCGGCGGCTTCCAAGACAAGTGAAGAGTCAGCAAAAACAGTTATTGAATTCATACGATCCAAAGAACTTAAACTCCATTTTATTCTGGAAACCCACGCCCACGCGGATCACCTGAGCGGTTCACAAATTATTAAAAAAGAATTTCCAACTGCTCAGATTGCAATCGGCGAAAAAATTACGAAAGTGCAGGAGGTTTTCAAAGGCGTTTTTGGTTTACCCGAAGACTTTAAAACCGACGGCTCACAATTTGATCGACTTCTAAAAGATGGCGAAGAGTTTCAAGCGGGCTCAATAAAGATTAAAACGATTTTTACCCCAGGACATACGCCGGCCTGTGCCTCCTACTACATCGATGGGAACGTATTTGTTGGCGATGCCTTGTTTATGCCTGATTACGGAACTGGCCGATGCGACTTTCCGGCGGGGAGCGCTGTCGAACTTTACCACTCGGTGCATGACCGGCTCTACAAACTTCCTGAAAACACAAAGGTGTATACTTGCCATGACTACCTTCCAAACGGCCGTCCCTTGAAATTTATGGCAACAATTGCCGAGGAGAAGAGGGATAATATTCAGCTAAAAGAGCAAACTTCGCTCGAAGAATTTGTTCATTTCCGTACGGAGCGAGATCGCACTCTTGCGGCGCCTAAGTTGCTCCTGCCTTCAGTCCAGATAAACATCGATGCAGGTCATCTTCCCGAACCATCAAAGAACGGTAAGCGGTACTTGCGAATTCCGATTGGCAACTGAAACGGCGTTTCTTAGAGAAATCCTCGATGAGATGTCGAGATACGGTGGAACTCTCGATCACCCCTTCAGGTTCCGCATCTTGAAAAGGGGTGTAGAGAGAATAGTAAAAATAATCTACTTGGCATTCACGTATCGAGTGCAACGCTCAAGTGCCATTTCGGGTGCGTAGGATGAGTTCTCCACGACATTAATACAAAGGTTATAGGCTCGGATCATGAAGAACATGTTTGCGGTAGTTAATTTATCGAAACCACCGTAATCGTCCATCAGCTTAGCAAGTTTTTTCACTTTTGCGTTTGGAGAAATTTTAAGATCTTTTGCAGGAACGTTGCGAAAAAAACCCGACACATTAGCCCAATCCGCCATGCCTAGACTATTGATGGTGGTATCATACACGTCGAGAGCAAATGCCATTGAGTCTGGATCATTGAGTCCCCAGAGATGACTAACTTCTCTCAAGAGCTTGATTTCAACTTGCTCCACATCGTTTTTAGTCGGCTTTTGATATATTTTAAAAAAAGCGTTGTAGACGTAGATTTCTTTTGTCGTCACGTTCGGATCTCTTGTCGAGTAGTCGAACATCAATTCCTCATCATCCACAAAGCCCTGTTCGTTCACCTTTATTACGATCCTACTCAAAACCTGCTTAATAAGTTGAATGCGTTCAAGTGTAAGTTCCGCATCAATGACCTCGGGTGGATTGTACTGGATGTCTGTGAGATTAGTTAGCTTACCGATCAATTGTTGAGCGGCTCTATTAAGTAAACGTTTAGCGTCCTCAATTGCAAAACCACCGTTACTGCCTCCCGGCCCCATCACGATTTTTCGGAAGTTCCTAGGGAGTCCCTTTTCTAATTTCTCAATTCTAAATTCAGCTTTATCTCGAAGCTTGCCTTGAGAAAAGAGAGTCTTCGCCGAAGAAGCTTCAACTGCAGATCCGTTATTAACTTGAGGCTCAGCGAACGCAATTGTGGTCATTGCCTGTATAGCTAATAAACAGATGGTTTTTGTTAAAACGCTCTTAGTGATTTTGGTCATGAGTTTGTTCATGTCGTTTAGAGATTGCAAAGTTTGGTCCTGTGACTTCATAAATACTCCTATGTTTTAAATACTTAACGTATTGCGTTAATATACGCATGCTGATCCACCTATTCCAGATGAATTTAATCAAATATCCACAAGTTCTTTGATATTATATCAAATATGAAATCCCCCACTGTTTTTTCCTATAGCCATTATCGTCTCTTTGTACGTGATTGGATTGCGGATCAAAATCCTTCGCGAGGAATTTTAAGCGAGATGTGTCGCGAACTGGGTTGCCAAAATGCTCATCTGACTCGGGTGCTGAAGGAGCAAGTGCACTTCACTATGGATCAAGCTTTTCTCGCATGCAGTTTTCTCAAATTAGGTAAAGCCGAAGCGACCTATTTTATGAAGCTCGCGGAGCATGATCGCGCTGGCAATGCTCATTATAGACGTCAACTCAAAGAAGAACTCCAAGAGCTTAAGCAAGAACAAGAAAATCTCTCAAAACGATTTCAAGAAAAACGCATTAACGATCTTGAGCAAGAGATGACTTACTATTCAAGTTGGCACTGGATCGCCGTTCACTATATTACAGCGATTAAAGCTTTTCAGACCTCGCGAAAAATCGCGGATCGACTTGGACTCAGCGAAAATCTTATTCGACAGACTTTAGAGGCTTTAGAAAAATTTGGTTTGGTCAAACGCGAAAGAGAGAGTTGGCAATTAACATCGGATTCGATTCATCTACCAAAAACTTCACCTCTGAACTCTGTCCAACACGGCAATTGGCGAAATCGTGCTGTGACCAAAAGCCAAGATACCAGGGATGATGGGTTGCACTTCACCGTTGTCCAATGCGTAAGTCATGAGGATTTTGAAAAGATTAAGCAGATGTTTTTGCAGACTCTCGATCAGTATCGAAAGATTGCCAATCCCTCCCCTTCCG
>JBFWYS010000072.1:0-11001 GCA_050186175.1 Pseudobdellovibrionaceae bacterium | reverse complement strand
ATCGGTAAGACCCAGCGTCCCTCACGTGTGGTTACATACTTATCTTGAATAAAGGTTACCATCTCGTGATCGTGAACGAGTCGATCTAAAGTGTTTTGCACCTGACGAGCTAAGTTTTCCTTTTCTTTAGAGAGAGAATAAAGTTTTTCGCTCGCATCCATGCGAATATCACCGTTGGGCGCAAGAATTTGTTCAATTGCGGAAAGAGGTTCTTCAGCCGTCATCAAAGTGTTTTTCAAATAAGAGCAATAAGGCCCGTTAAAAGGACCAATGATTTCTTTAAGTGCGATGGTCTCGAGACAAAAGTGACGGACATCCTTGAGCTCTAAAGTTTTAAGAGTGGATTTGATTTTGAGTCTTGTAAACCAAGGAGCAAAAAGATCGAGGCTTTCCATGAAAGGGCGTTGGCCTGTGATGAGAATTTGAAAACCCTCAGCGACCTCATCAATAGATTTCTGTGCTTCTTGGGGGGAAGACAAGGGGCGCAACTTCTGGATTTTTTCTCGACCGGCAAAACTGGTGGCGTTATTCTTGATTTCATCAAGAATATTTTGCCAGTCGACTCTTTGCAGAGAAATAGAGTTACTTTCTTGCACGAGATCCCTTTCTTTTCGGGATCATATATAAACCGAAAAGCGCAAGCACTATAAAAATTGGCCATAAATGTCCATAACGCACATAAAAAGTAGGATCCGGATTTTTTTTATAAGGAATTTTAAATTCGCCGACCCATTCTTCGTGAAGGGGGCTCTGCTCCAGTAGAGTTCCGTCAGCCAAGATTGCAGTGGTGATACCGGTATTCGTATTACGAATGAGCGGAATTCGCGTTTCGATAGCGCGGCCCAAAGTGATATACAGATGTTGTTTGGGTTCGAAGGCCTTTCCGAACCAAGAATCATTTGTCACATTTACTAAAACGTTGGCACCTTTTTTTGCTAGCTCACGTGAGAACCAAGGATAGAGTCCTTCGTAACAGATTTGGGCCCCAAATCGAATGTCATGTTCTGGCCAAGTGAGAAGGCTTGGTCCCGGACCGCGACCAAAATTAGAAACATCGAACCATTTTTGAAGGATCGGAAATCTTTCGGTGAAAGGATAGTACTCACCAAACGCCAGCAACACTGTTTTATGATATGGATCTCCAACATACTGCCCATATTCGTCGATTAAAAAGAGACCGTTATAAACCTGCCGATCTTCATTTTTTATTCCGGGGCCTGGCGGATCTTTAGAATAGGCACCAACAATGAGCGCTTTGTTTTTTTCTCTCAAGTACGACAATAGACGATTGGGAAGCTCATTAAATTTGTAGTTAGAGTTAAAAAAATCAGGGAACGCTGTTTCGGGCCAGATAATAATTTGTGTTTTGGGAAACTGATCTAGACCTTTTTGCGTGAGTTCAAGAAAGCGGCGAAGGATTTCTTCTTGATAACCATCTTTACCATTTTCGGCTTCGATTTTATCTGCGTTCCCGATGTTGGCTTGCACTTGTAGAACTCGGAACTCTGCATCGGGATAATCGAGATTTTGTGAGCGCCAATAACCGAGGAGTTGAATGCTCACAAAAAATACGACGAGAGCAACTGTAGGAGGGATCACTTTTTTTATCTGCGATCTCTGAGTCCAAATCCATAAACTCCATCCGTTGATCAGAAAAGTAATGGCGCTTAAGCCATCAAAACCAATTGTATCGGCGAGATGAAATCCCGGTAGACGAGAACTCAACCACGGATATCCAAAGTTCCACGCAAAAATCGACGGCCATGTCAGTTCTCCAAGGATCAGACAAATCACCACTAAAAAAATAGAAGTCGAAGGAGAAAAATATTTTTTTAGAAACCACCAAGCTAATCCGGCAAGCGGGACCCAAAGATGAACCAATGTGGAGAAGATCAGAAGAACCAAAATCGCCACGCCCCAAGGAATTTGTCCAAACTCATGCGCCGTGTGCGCGATCCAATGAAATCCAATCATCGAAAAAGTAAACTGAGTGATCCATCCGCCCCAGAAAACTTCCTTCCAAGTTTTTGTTCTTGAAATCCAAAACCACATCAACGGGGTCCAACCCAAAAAAAGAGCCCAGGGTGGAAACGGAATAAAACTTGTTACAAGCAAAAATGCTGTTAGAATAGGGAGAGAATATTGAATGAGCCACTCTCGAGTTTTTTGCATCACTTAGTTTTAACATCTTTTTAAAGGAGGGAGTAGATGGAAAAGTTAAGAGTTCGTTGTCCTTCTTGCTTGAAACTCTACTCTGTAACTGAGTCCTTGATCCGCACTCCCGATCCAAAATTTGAGTGTGTGGCATGCGAAACTCAATTTTCCTTTCATTATCCACCAGAAAATGACGAAAAAATAATTGTGGCGCGAGTTCTTCGCGTCGATGCGGGGCGACAAAGCCTTGGTGTTGGCGGTGGTAGAGTTAAGACCTGCTCAAAATGTGGTCACGAAAATACTTGGGATGCGGGCGAGTGTTCTTACTGTCAGGTTGTCTTCGAAAAATTGCGAGATTTGCCTCTAGGAAAAGTTCGAGCCAGCGGAAATTTGATCAAAATCTGGACTGATTTAGTTCTCGATTTTGGTGACCAGGAAAAACATTTGGCTTTTATCAGCCAAGGTGAACGTGAAAACTGTTTGGAATTTTGTGAACTTCGCTATAAACAATATTTAGAAATTCAAGCCTTTGATGAGACGGCTCAAAATTATTTGCGGCTGGTTCGTTTGCGACATCAGCAAACTCACAAAGAAGAGGAGAAGCCGACCTTTCGGCCCTCTTTTTGGTTGAAAAACATGGAAGTGAATAAATTGAAGACCCTAGACTGGAAAAAATTGTCGATCAAAATGAGTCCGTATTTTTGCGGCATCTTAATGATCCTTGTCGGATTTTTTATAGGCGGACTCCGTAACCTTGTTGGTATCGGAGCGGCGTTCTTGATTCTTTGGACAGGATTATCACTTTATCTCGGGGACAGATTCAACGGCTTGCCGCGGAAGTGATTTAGTGTTCTTCTTTTCGACTTGTCCGAGAGCTTGAACAAGAGATTTTCCAAACCGCGAAACATTTGAAGTTGATTCCAGACCATTGACTTCGATTTTTGAGTCAATTGTAAATGGTTTTGTGGAGGCTGTATTTTCAGAAACAATCCCGGAAGCCGAAGTTCCTGTGTCAAACACAGTGAGGGCCTTGTAAAGGTTCAGCTTTCTCGCATTTAAAGTTTTGTTCTGTAACGTCGTCAACTGGTCTCCAGTTGCAAAAATATATTTTTTTACGTCTTCAGCGACGTAATTTTCTTTATGGGCCATCACAACTGCGGCTGCGCCGGTTACGAATGCAGTGGCTTGTGAAGTTCCTGTCATAAAACCGTATGCATTTCCTGGAAGTGTCGATAGAATATTTTGTCCCGGTGCTGCGATGTGAACCGATTCAATTCCGTAGTTAGAGGATGACAGAACCTGTGTTGCTGGGTCGATCGCAGTGACAGAAATGATGTTAGAAAGTTTGTAATCTGCAGGAAAGTAAGGAGCGATATCAGAGTTAGATCGTTCGTTACCGGCAGCCGCCACGAAGAGGATTCCTTTTCTTCGCGCTTCATCAACTGCATCTTTTTCTTGTGGGCTGAATTCTAATCCACCACCCGAGTAGTTAATGATGTGGGCTTTCATTTTAATGGCATATTCAATCGCAGCGATTGTATTTTTTAAATTGTCTGTGTGGGGAACTTTTGGATCGTAGTACTTTAAGATCATCATGCTGACTTCGGGTGCAATTCCTGTGACGCCTTTTCCATTTCCGGCTTCAGCGCCAATGATTCCCGCGATATGAGTTCCATGACCATGATTATCTGAAAGATCCGAGTTATTAGAAACAAAGTTCCAGCCGTGAATATCGTCTTTGAATCCATTTTTGTCGTCATCAAAATTATTTGTAGCTTTGTTACAGTTTTTTACTTTTAAAGGTTCTTTTTCTTTTTTGCATTTATCAGAGTCAACGACTCCAGATTCACCCGGATTTAGCCACAGATTTGCGACGAGGTCTTCGTGTTTAATATCGGCGCCAGTATCGATGACGGCGACGAGAATTTGGCGACTCCCTTTTGAAACTTTCCATGCTCTTTGTGCATCGGTTTTTCCGAGATCCCATTTCTGGCTCATAGCAGGATCGTTAAACACCACACTTTCATCTTTTGTTGGCTTATTTGTTGATTCGGCCGTTCCAAGCTCGAGATTACGACCTTTGTTTTTTGAAGCGAACTCGATCGTATTTTCACTGAAATATGTATAAATTCCTGCCGCTGCGAAGAGAAAACACATGCAACCGGCAAAGAAGAAATACTTTTTGTGATCTATTCTCGGCTCTGACATATTGCTGCTCTCCGATCGATGCATTAGGACTTGAAAGGTGTCGCCATTGACTTAACGGAGCAAAGAAAGAGCCACTTAAGAGAAGGAAACCAGAAATCAAATGAACTAGACGCCGCAGCGAAAGGGCGTCTCAGGCCGAGATCTTTGCTGTCGATCATTTAGACAGTCGGATGACAAAACCTGATCGTGAACAGCCTTAGGTCGGGTGGTTTTGATCTGAAAAAGGCATGTTGGATGCAGTTCCTGATTTTGAACAAAGGAATCCCAAATTTTGTTTTACAAAAAAAACGGAGTAACAATGAAAACGGCAAAAGTATTAATGACCTTAATCACATGTCTTTCTCTCAGTGCAAATGCTCAGGACCGCGGTGCTGAAGTGAAATTGGTTTCAGAGGCAGCGAGTGAATTGGATGCAGACACACAGTTCTTCACAGAAGAAGCAGTCAATAACTTATTAGACTATGCATCCGGTATTTTAAAAATGGACTCTCATGAGTTAGTGCAATCAAGAAAAAGAATGAGGATCTATAAAAACTTAGCCTGCTATACGGCAGATGCCGTGATTATCGTTTCTGGAGTTTCGGAAGCTGTTCCAGGCTTGTCTGGCGCCATTAAAGGTCTCGCCGGGGGCGTAAAAATTGGAAACAAAACACTTTCTGTAAAAGCGATCGCAGATGACAACGCAACGGGCATCTGGGGAAGCGCAATTGCAGGTGGAGTTCTTGCCTCGATTCCAGGAGTCATCGTTGAAACTATAGCAACTTGGGACCTCAAAAAAATCGAAAAAGAAATCCAAAAGCAATTTCCTGGCACGCAAATCACGGCAAAAAAAGTTAAAGGCGAAAGCTCAAAATGCGGAGAGCTTGCAATCCGCCAAAAAATGCTTGAGATCCAGATCGAGAGCTTAGTTAAGAGATAAGATGCTCGTGAAACGTAGAGACGTTGTAAGGTCAGCTATTTAGCGACAACTACCGATAAGACTGTTTATTTTTTTCGTTTCAGGTTTCGGAAGATTTAATACTGCTGCTCTCTGGAACTTTGAGGGTGTGGCCATCCTGAGCGGCTCTTCTGCCTGCCATCGTGGCAGGCAGACCAAAAAATCTCCAATACATTGATGCCAATACGTAGAAGATATTTCGCAGAAGATCGCATTTAGCTCTGACGGTCCGGACGACCGTCAGAAAGGCTCGCTCATGGATGGCGACACTACGCGGATCACACCCCGGCTGTAGATTAAAAAAACAATGCGAACAGCTTCTTTAAACAGAAGCCCGTTCCAGCGCCGCAATTCGTACAGACAAGTCAGGATGAGTGCTGATAAGCGCCGCCAAACCGCCACGATGACGATTCGAAATCTTAAGAGTAGCAAGAGCTTCTTGCGACTCATCAATCATGCCGGTCTGAGTTTGCAAACGCTTAAGCGCAGCGATCATTTTATGTTTTCCGGTGAGGCGAGCGCCACCGGCGTCTGCACGAAACTCACGGGCTCGTGAGAAGTAAGCAACAACCATCGATCCAAGGAGTGACAAGACGATATCAAGTACGATCACAATCGCGAAATGTGCAACTCCTCGGGCTTTTTCATCAAGGTTCGAAGAGATAATCGAGGCAATAATTCTTGCAAAGAACATCACAAAAGTATTCACCACGCCTTGGATAAGAGTCATTGTAACCATGTCACCATTTGCAATGTGAGCCACTTCGTGACCGAGAACACCTTCAAGTTCTTCACGATTCATTCGGTTCATGAGGCCTGTGGAAACGGCAACCAAAGAGTTGTTTCTGCTCGGACCTGTTGCGAAAGCATTCACTTCAGGGCTGTCGTAAATGCCGACTTCAGGCATCTTTTCGAGACCGGCTTTTCTTGCGGCGGCATAAACGATATTTAGAACGTCACGGGCTTGCGGCTGCGGGTTGACTGGATCGATGATTTTCAATCCTGTCATTCGTTTTGCCATCCATTTTGAAATCATTAATGAGATGAAGGCGCCACCAAAACCAAAAACGCTACAGAAAATTAAAAGACCGGTATAAGACGAAGGATCGATTCGATATCCGGTGAAAGACTGAATGAGTTCAAGCGTAATGCTGATAGTAGCGACGACCAAAATATTCGTCAGAACAAACAAGAAAATTCTTTTTGTAATGGCCATTTGTAGCTTCCTCCTTAAGTAGAAGCGGCTCCAGCGAAGGCTGGAGTGTAAATAATCCAGCTACGCTGGATCTATTACTTATATAATGGATAAATCTGGGAATGAAATAAATCTTGTCAAGGGGGTGCATCAAAACCATTTTGACGCGTTTTTCGGTTCCAACATGGAACTATTTAGAAAAGTCGATGGTCAGCTTTGCTTGCCTAACGTGATTAAGTCGTAACCGGAGTTGGAGTTTCGGATCGTGCATGAATTTCAAACTCAAGCGTTTTTTTAGAACCCACAGTGACTTTAACCGTTCCACCTTTAACCAAGCGGCCAAACAAAAGTTCGTCGACTAAAGCTTTTTTAATGTGCTCATCGATGGTGCGGGCAAGAGGTCGGGCTCCATACACTTTGTCGTAACCTTTTTGGAGAAGCCACTTCTGGGCTTCGGAGGAAACTTCCAAATCAATTCGTTTTTCACCCAATTGATGAGCGAGTTCAGAAATGAATTTGTTGACGATTTGGAGAACAATGTCTTCGCTCAGATCTTTAAAGTAAACGACAGAATCTAAACGATTAATAAACTCCGGTGCGAACATTCTCTTGATCGCATCCATGGCCTGTGAAGAGGAGGTGCTTTCTGTGATTCCAATTGTTCCTTTTGCCACTTCGGCGGCGCCCGCATTTGTGGTCATAACAAGAATACAATTTTTAAAATCTGCAGTTCTGCCGTTTGAATCCGTTAATCTTCCTGCATCCATGACCTGCAAGAGAATATTCATGATATCGGGATGGGCTTTTTCAATTTCGTCGAGAAGCAAAACACAATAGGGAGATTTATTCAGTTGTTCCGTAAGCAATCCACCTTCTTCATAGCCCACGTATCCTGGGGGGGCACCGACGAGTCGAGCAACCGCATGTTTTTCCATGTATTCACTCATATCAAAACGCACAAACTGAACACCAAGGGCAACGGCGAGTTGTTTGCAAACTTCGGTTTTGCCTACGCCGGTAGGGCCGGCAAACAAAAAGCTTCCAATTGGCTTTTCGCCACGACCTAAACCCGAGCGAGAAAACTTAATACTTGAAACAAGTTTGTCGATCGCTTCGTTTTGTCCGAAGATCAGGCTTTTTAAACGTTTATCAAGATCTTTGAGTTGTTGACGATCGCTTGCTGAAATACTTTGCGGGGGAACTTGGGCGATTGATGCGATGACAAGTTCAACATCGCGTGTGCGAATCACTTTAGGTTCAGAGTCTTCAGAGCGATATTGCAGTTGCGCAGCTATTTTTGCGCGCGCCCCGGCTTCGTCAATCACGTCGATGGCCTTGTCTGGAAGCTGTCGGCCTTGAATATATTTTGCCGAGAGTTCTGCTGCTGCCTTGAGGGCGCCTTCACTAAATTTGACATGATGAAAATCTTCGTAGTGTTTTTTTAAACCTTTTAGAATTTCGATCGTCTGGGCAATCGAAGGTTCTTTGACGTCGATTCTTTGGAATCGGCGAGAAAGCGCCCGATCTTTTTCAAAATGTTGGCGGTACTCGGTATGAGTTGTCGAACCCATACAAGAGAATCGCCCATCGGCTAAAGCAGGCTTGATCAAATTCGATGCATCCATTGAGCCACCGGAAGTCGCTCCGGCTCCAACGAGAGTGTGAATCTCGTCTATAAACAGAATACTGTTCTTACGTTTCTGAAGTTCTTTAACCACACCTTTAAGGCGCCCTTCGAAATCTCCACGAAATTTTGTTCCCGCAAGAAGGGTTCCCAAATCCAGGGCGTAAACCACAGCGTTGTGTAAACTTTGCGGAACTTCTCCCGCTACAATTCGAGCGGCGAGACCTTCTGCGAGAGCTGTTTTTCCGACTCCGGGTTCACCGATAAAAAGTGGATTGTTTTTTGTTCGGCGAGATAAAACTTGAATGGCGCGATCGAGAACATCTTCACGACCAATCAGAGGGTCCACCTTTCCTTTTTTTGCTTTTTCATTGAGGTTGATGCAAAAAGATTCAAGAGGCGACTTTTTTGATTCATCTTTGGGTGAGCCATCAATATCCATTTCAGCTTCGGCTGTGTGTGAGTGCTCTTTGTCTTTCGTAATTCCGTGAGAAATAAAGTTGATGATGTCAAATTGCGAAACACCTTGCTGGCTAAGAGCAAAAACAGCGTAAGAGTTTTTTTCGTGATAAAGTGCGATTAAAATATTTCCTTCGCTCACCTGAGTCTTGCCCGCATTTTGAACCTGCATAGCGGCTCTTTGTAAAAGGCGATGGCAGGCGAGTGTAAATTCGGGATGCCAAGCTTCGTAACCACCGTAGGTGGTGACTTGCTCATCGGTGAGAGGCGGGCAGTTCTTTGCCAAGAACTCTTGAAGAATTTTTCGCAAGTCTTGGATATTGGCTCCGCAAGATTCTAAGATCTCCACGGCTTTTGGCGATTCGGTGAGCGCAAAAAGAATATGTTCAAGAGTGGTGTACTCATGCTTTTTTTCTTTGGCGTATTCCATTGCATGGCTAAGATAGCGTTCGAGTTCTCGACTTAACATTTTACGCCTCCTCCATGGTGCATTTGAGCGGATGTTCTTGTGCCTCGGACTGCTGGTGGACTTGCATGACTTTCATCTCAGCGATTTCGTGGGTAAAGACCCCAGCAACTCCAGAACCTTTTTTATGGACATCGAGCATAATTTGGGTGGCTTCCATGTCCGTTTTCCCAAAGAACCTTTTTAGAATATAAACCACAAAGTCCATCG
The DNA here is from genome assembly GCA_050186175.1 of Pseudobdellovibrionaceae bacterium. GTDB lineage: Bacteria > Bdellovibrionota > Bdellovibrionia > Bdellovibrionales > Bdellovibrionaceae > JBFWYS01. Next base: position 1,748 of record JBFWYS010000072.1, on the reverse strand, counting down.
GTGTGAAGTCATCATTGAGAAGTATAACTTTATACATTTTTGGGCGCTCGACCTGGACCGTTGTATCGAGCTCGGTATCAGAATCAGGCGAACTAAACGGATTTCGAGGTAAATTTTCGGCAGGCCCTAAAATCATTCCCATAAAAAGATTGTAGACGTTTTTTAGAAAAAGTCATGAATAGCTTGCACTGAAAGAGTGTTTGCAATGGGTCGGCGACGCATTTGGTCTTCTTTCAAAAGGTCTAGTTTTCGCATGTTAAGGGAAAATCAATTTCTTTTACAACACCTGCGCATCTATTTTTTTTCGAAAACAAAAAGATGATTGAGGCCGAGTTGAAAACTTTCATGCGAAATGAGAGCATAGCCCTTTTTTTCAAAAAGGGGCTGAGTGTCTTGGATTTGAAAACCGTGATGTTCATCGTCTTTCATTCCGTCGAGAATTTTTAAGGCTTTTAGGGTATCGATGATGCGATCGACAGCTGGTGAAGGAATCGAGAGAATGATTTTGCCTTTTGTTGGAAGAACTTGGGAAATCTGCGAGAGTATCTGCGACTGTTCATCGGGACTTAAGTGCTCCCAAACCGCGAGCATAGTGACACAATCAAAATTTTTGAGCGGCAATTTTTGCAAATCTAATTTTCCAGAAATCAAATGTTTGGTTTCAGAAAGTTGAGCGCCTTGAATATCTGGATCCACGCCAACGTAAAAGCTCAAATCTTGCGTTTCTTTTAGTGGCGCATTGGCGCAACCAATATCCAAAAGGCGTGCATTTTTAGGAATCCACTTCTGGGCTTTACGGGTCCGCCATTTTTGTAAAAAGTAATCGAGTTTTTTCATTTTTGGATCTTTACCAATTTGATAAGCCCAACGCCCATATCGAGACAAAAAAGCCCCGCGGCAAGAATCACAATGGCGATGAGACGAATGAGAGCACCAATTTCAAAGAGGTTCTGAAAGTTCGCTGAAACCCATCGCTCTACTAAAAACGCAGATTGTAAGAGACCTAGAAACATTAAAAAACAAAGGCCAAAAAAGGCATATCCGCGATCGCTCCACCGGTAAAGTCTAAGAATTATAGGAGGTTGTTCAATTCCCGACTCGTACCGAACTAACTTCACCAGGACATGAGTCACAAAAAATAGGAGAAAAGGTGTTCCTAAAGCCAAACACATAAAAGCCGTGTGAAAGTGAATCGGTTGGCTGGGCCAAAACCAGCTCGAGAATGAAATTGTAATAGCGATCGCAAAAAACACTAAACCAAGTCCTAGGGTGCCGCTCGCCACTAGAGGCGAAGAGGAGTTTCCTAAAATAAATCGGAGGTGCCGCCATCCATCTTGCCATCTTTTTAAATGAGGGGGACGCGAGCGCTGGTCTTTACGAAAATGAATTGGGACTTCGCTGTATGATGTTTTGGTCTGCGCCACGCGGATTAACATTTCAGATGCGTATTCCATACCAGGGCAAGAGAGTTTGAGATTTTCGTAAGTCGATTTTCTAAAAGCTCGCATTCCACTATTGCAGTCTGAAGTTGGAAGGCTGTAAATATTCCGCAATAAAAAAGTAAGGACCGGTGTGCCCAAATTCCTGTTGAGCCAAGGCATGGCCCCCTTTTCGATGGTCCCTCCTAAACGTGAACCTAACACAAAATCTGATTTTTTCTCTCTTAGTGGCGCGATTAAATCGGGAACCGCCACAAAAGGATAAGACATATCGGCGTCTGCAAAAATAACAAATTCAGAAGTGGCGGC
>JBFWYS010000071.1:0-11063 GCA_050186175.1 Pseudobdellovibrionaceae bacterium | reverse complement strand
GCAGAGGAGGCAGAGACAACCTCCCCACTGAAGGGGATCAGTTTCCAAAAGATCCCGCGCAAGCAACTAAACCAACAAACCCTAAATCTCGTATTGTCTCATCACATTGATCGCGCTCTTAAATCCGATCTTCACAATTCTCGTGAGAATCTTCGGATTCAAGCTGAAGTGATCGACAAAAAACATTTCGTAATTCTGGGGAAGTGGGTGGATGTAGATATAATCTACTTCCGGCTTATAGCGGGCTCTTGTCTCAATAATTTCTAAAAGTTTCTTGCGATGTTCATCCGGCAAACTTGTTTGCTTAAAATAACCGTCAACCGCATTATAAATTTGCCGAATACGAGCTTTGTATTCGATATGCTTATCGATTTTTTGTTGAATCGCCTGATATAGAGCCTGGTTCACAATTACTGGAATTCCATATTGATGAAGCGAACCCATTTCAGGAGTGTAGTGATAAGGCTGAATTGAATAACTTGCGATGACCAAATCGGCGCCGTAATCAGAAGCGACATGAGTTGAAAGAGTGTCGCGAATTTCTCCATCGAAGTAGAACATCTCTTTTCCATCGTCTGTTCTAATTCCATATGGAGCAAAAACAGGGGGAAGGGCTGCAGAGGCCGCAACAGCTTCGCTGATTTTTGCAAAGTTTGCGTATTTAGTGCCCTTGTTTTTAGAAGTTTCTTCGAATGCCCCGAAAATCACCTTACGAGTATGATTGAGTTGAGTTCCGATAATAAAAAGCTCAACACCTAACCTTTCAAACTCATTTTCGTGAAGGACATGTTTCCGGAGGTAAGATTCCATGCCCTTTGTTGTGAACAGACCATTAAGCTTGAAACCATTTTTGATAACGGCTTCGAGTCCTCCGCTCACTAAGGACTTATGTCTTAATGCCTCGGGCAAAAATTTGAGAAGGTTTACGCCATTAAGTGCAAAAATATCTCGGTAAGTGATCGGTTTAATTTTTTGGTGGTCTTTTCCAAAAGTGGGAACTTTGAGTCCGGCTCCCATTTCGAAGGCACTCACTAAAGACTCCAAAGAATAACCCGAAGCAATGATCGAAGTAATAAAGGCTCCGGCACTAGACCCCACATAGACGCGAAACGTCATTTTGTCGTCTTCAGGGAAATTTTCTTTGGCGAATTTTTTGTTTCCACCAGCAAACTTGAAGCCCTTTTCTTGGAGGGCGAGACAAACTCCAATGTGAAATGCGGCCGCTTTTATTCCGCCTCCACTGAGCACCAGAGCTAGTTTTTTTTTCTGACTAATCTTCATACTTACTCATCTCACTTACGAGATGAATAAGTATGTCAGGTGGCTGGACTTCAGTCTAATTTTTTTAGAATGAGTGCGAGTAGTCAGAAAAATTATAGAGAAATCATTAAGTTAGAATTTTGAGTAGTCACGAGGTCAGCTCTTTACAAAAGTCTTTCGTGTGGTACAGTTGGATAAGTAAAACGGAGATTTGATGACTCATCAACCAACATGGCTACCTTTAACTGACTACTCAACCAAGTATAAGGTGAGTGTGAGTACTCTGCGTAGGCGTATTAAGGCAGATGATATTCGATACCGTTTTGACGACGGCAAGTATTTTATTTCCGACGAACCGCTGAGCTCCCATACAAGAGGGGACACACGCCCCTCCCTAAAGCTACCTCCAGTTTTACCACCTAGTAAACTTCCAGATCCACAACCTCTTGTGGGTGCTCAGCCGGCTCTTTCTCAAGACGTTCTTCCTTCAGTAAACCACCTGCTTGGAGAACTCAAAAAAGCCTACACTTCCATTCTTCAAGAAAAAGAGGAGCAAATTCTTCTTTTGAAAGAAGAAATCGCAGATCTCAAAACTCTTGTGAGTGTTTTGGAAAGTGAAAACGAAAGGCTGAAGTTGATTTCATTATCGTCCCCTCCCTCAACAGTAAAAAGGTCATCGCTTTTGGACGATGACCTTTTTAGCAGTCTTGATCTTTAAGAAGTCGAGTCTTCCAGCTCGACCTTCAATTTAGTTGGCGAGAATCTAGGCTGCAGCTGTTGCGCCTTTGCCCTTTTTGCCGCCAGAACGAGGACTTCTCTTAAGAAGCTTTCCCTTTTCGAACTGTTTATCAAAAACAACTGAAAATACTTCGTCCAAATTCTCGGCACAAATGAAGTTCATTTTATCTTTGAACTCTTTTGGAATGTCAGCCAGGTCTTTTTTGTTCGCAAGTGGAATGATGACATCTCGAATTCCGTGAGAAAGAGCAGCTAAACACTTCTCACGGATTCCACCCACTGGAAGCACTCTTCCTTGAAGGGAAATCTCACCTGTCATTGCAATATCGTGACGAAGTGGAGTGTCTGTTAATAGGCTAACTAAAGCACTTGCGAGAGTCACGCCCGCTGAAGGACCATCTTTTGGAACGGCACCTGCCGGTAAATGAATATGAACTTCATAGTTCTCAAACATTTCTTCTGGAATTCCAAATTCATTGCTGTGAGCGCGGAGAAAGGTAAGAGCTGCACGAGCCGATTCTTTCATGACATCTCCGAGCTGTCCCGTGAGAACAAATCCGCCTTTTCCTTTATACTTAAGCGCTTCCACGTAAAGAACTTCTCCACCCGCCTGGGTCCATGCAAGACCGGTTGCGACGCCGACTTGTGACTCATGTTGTTTTTCTTCACGCAAAAAACGTGGAGGTCCCAAAAGTTCAGCCACAGTCTCTGGTACAATTTCAACGTGCGACTTTTGGTTGAGGACAACAAGCTTAGCCACTTTCCTACAGATTGAACCCACTTCTCTCTCTAGATTCCTAAGTCCCGCTTCTCGTGTGTATCCGCCAATAAGGTACTTAATTCCTTCATCAGTAAACGAAATATTCTCTTTTGTAATTCCATTTGATTCGATTTGTCTCTCGAGCAAATGTTTTTTAGTAATTAAAAGCTTATCATTCTCAGTATAACCAGGAATTTGGATGACTTCCATGCGATCGCGTAGTGCTGGTGGAATATTTTCGAGCACGTTAGCAGTAGCGATGAAAAGAACGTTTGATAAGTCAAAATCCACGTTCAAATAGTTATCACGGAAAGTTGCATTTTGCTCAGGATCTAAAACCTCAAGCATTGCTGCTGAGGGATCGCCACGGAAATCACTTCCTAATTTATCGATTTCATCGAGTACGATCACCGGGTTGCAAGTTTTTACTTGTCGTAAAGCCTGCACGACTTTTCCAGGCATTGCTCCCACATATGTTCTGCGGTGACCACGAATTTCGGCTTCGTCTTTTACACCACCCAGGGCAACTCGGAAGTATTCTCTTCCCATGGCACGAGCGATCGATTTGCCAAGAGATGTTTTTCCGACCCCCGGAGGTCCAGCGAAACACAGGATTGGACCTTTCATATTTGATTTCAGTTTTCTGACGGCTAGGAATTCAAGAACACGATCTTTTGATTTTTGGAGATCATAGTGATCTTCATCCAAGATTCTTTTTGCTCTCTCAAGATCCAGGTTATCGACAGTTCTTTTATTCCAGGGTAGATCCACCATACAATCAAGATAAGTGCGAACCATTGAGGCTTCACTTGCGTCAGGATGCATTCTCTCAAGACGGGAAAGTTGCTTCAAGGCCTCGATCTCAACAGCTTCTGGCATTCCGGAGTTCCGGATCTTCTCTCTTAATTCGTCGATTTCCTCTGATTTTGAATCAGCTTCGCCAAGTTCATTCTTTATAGCGCGCATCTGCTCGCGCAAGAAGTACTCTCTTTGTGATTTAGACATTTCGTCTTTCGCGGTGTTGCGAATTTTTTGCTGCATTTGAAGAACTTCAAGTTCATTTGCTAAAATTTCGTTAACAGCCTTAAGTCTTTCTTTGTGATCAGAAGTCTCAAGAACTTTTTGAGCATCAGCAACTTTAATTCCTAAGTTACTAGCGATTAAATCGGCAAGACGACCGGGATCAGTTACATCGTCTAGAACCAAGAGTATGTCTGGAGAAAGAACTCGTCCAAGAGCAATAATTTTTTCGATCTGCTCCTTTGCATTACGAATCATCGCCTCATATTCAATTGGAGCAGTAGGAGCAGCAGGCTCTTCAATTTTTTCAACTTCGACTTCAAAGCATGGATTTGTTTTTGAATAATTTTTAACTCTTCCCTTCGCGACACCCTGGATAAGAATTTTTACTCGGCCGTCAGAAAGCTTTCGCATTCTCATGATCATTGCGATGGTTCCAACTGTATAAATTGATTCTGGAGTTGGATTCTCTTCTGTGATTTCTTTTTGAGAAGCCAAGAAGATCAGGCGATTTCTTGTTAAAGCTTCTTCGACAGATCGAACTGAAGCATCTCTTCCCACAAAGAGTGGAAGAATCATGTAAGGAAATACTACGATATCTCTTACAGGAAGCATGGGAAGAGTAGGTGGAATCTCTAATACTTTGTCGTCAAAGCTCATAAAAGCTCCTCCGCTCGCGGCGGGAATAGTCGTTGTTGCTACTTCCCGTTTCGGGTTTGAAGAATAGGAGCTTTAAGGAAACTTATGAAATTTCACAGAGTTTTAATAAAACTAGATTGAAGTTTATAGACTGACATCCGTGTCAGTACGCCCCTCCATGGAAATCTAAATATATTTGATAGGAGTTTGAGACTGAAAATCTAAACTTACGTCTTACTGCAATGGGTGGTTCAGACGCTGGACCTCTTCCTGCTCCTCTTTGCACTCAATGCAAAGCTCTGCAAAAGGTCTAGCCTGAAGACGTTTGATGCCAACTTCAGCACCACAGGAATCACAAAGTCCGTAAGTTCCGCTCTGAATGCGACTGAGCGCGCGTTCAATTTTATAAAGAAGCGAACGATCTCGCTCGTGCAAGTGAATCGATAAACTCATAGAAACATCTTGAGAGGCGGCTTCCGCTTCGTCAGACAGAAACTCTCTATCAGACCCTTGTTCGTGCAAAAATTCGCTCGACTTATTTAAGATCTGACCTTTCTGCTGCAACAGAAAGTTTTTTAAAGATTCAATTTCGGCCGTCCTCATCATTCCCTCCTAGATGAAGTTGCGACAGATCTTTCATCAGTAAAGAACTGTGTTTAGTACACTCTGCTCGCGAAAAAATTTTCGTGTTCAGAGTACTGGTTTCAAAATGGGTATTATAAAAGTCGACACTCATGTCACTAAAAAAGTATGACTGCGCGCACGTTGAGCACGCTGAGAGTCGAGGCATCTGAGTTTGAATTTTAGAATTTTTTGATTTGTATCTGTATTTTGAAGAGATTTTGGTCTGACGCCCAGGAAGGGCGGCAGAAAGGCGTTCTCATGGATGGATGCACTTTGCGCACCCGTCACTGCCGTAGAATTCCCATTTCAGAAGTTCAAAAAAATTTCAAAATCCAAACTCAACTGACTCCTGTCCGCAATAATTAAGGTGCGGCGAAGCGGCGTTTTTGGGATTCACGAATTTCGGCTCCTTCTATGCTAAGTCTCGTCCAAGGTAGAGCGAGAAGTCGCTCGACCTCAATTGGCTCTTCCGTTTCTTCGCAGATTCCGAAGGTGCCTCTTTCAATTCTTGCGAGGGCAAATTCAAATTCAACTAATTGTTCACGCATTCTTTGTTGATTCGCGAGGAAAGAATTTTCCTGCATTTGTGAAACATTGAGATCCATTTCGTCACCGCCGGCGCGGTCGATTGAATCAAACTCGAACTTGGCAGCTCGAACTCGATTTAAAATGTCTTCTTTCATTCGCAGAAGCTTAGTTTTGCATTCGGTGATGAGTTCTTGCGAACTGACCCCGTTTCGAGAGGACTTGTTTTGGTAGGAGCTCGTTTTCATTTGTCTCTCCAGGTAAGTCCTTAGCTCTAATGCTAAGGATTGGAACTATGACATAGACGCTCCGTGGTCAGGTTAATTGGAAATATTAATAGTGAGCGGAGGGTAAAAATAATGGGTCGAGAGACAAAAATTATAAAGAAAAAATCACAAATTAGAGACTAGCAACGGCACTAAGAAATTCCATTTAAATGCAATGGCTGCCACGATCGCAGCAATTCCGGGGGTTTGGGGCGCGATAGTCCTAGCCGGTCGCCCCAGATTGGAGGACGCACGGGCCAGATCCGAAAACCTGACTTTGCATGACCAAAGAGACCTACCGCTTAATCTCCTGAGTCGTAAGCGGCCGAATCTCCCCATCATTAACTCCGAGGGCCACTATCGGTCTCTGGACTTCGCGGTCAGGAGCTAAATACAAAGGCCCTAGACTACCAGGAAACTCTTTTAGTGAGGTGAGTTTGTCGAGGAGAGCGTCTCGCGAGTCTGCACCTTGCAAAATTGCTTGGCGGATCATAAGAGCAGAATCGTAACCTTGAAACTCGAAATTACCCGGCTCTTCACCAAATAAAGATTTGTATTCTTTTACAAAGAGAGACGATGAAGCTCTGGGGTCGAGTGGAGAGTAGCTGTCTACAAACAAGACGTTGTCGGAGAATTTTCCAATCCTTTTCACAAGCTGAGGATTGTTCCATAAATTAGTTCCCAAAAATCGAGCTTTTGTAACTCCATTATACGCCAATGTCGGAGCAATAAGTCCCAAGGCTCTAACGGTATCAGGAATAAAGATAGCATCAAAATCCGCAATTCCTGGCAAGAACTCCGCTGGATTTTTATCCTGGCGAACCGACTTTTTAACGTTGTCTTGTTTGAGTTTTTTTGATCTTTGGACGATTTCTTCGCGTCGATCTTCGGCGTAGAAAGTACCAGTTAATCTTTGAACAACTTCGGTGAAGTCACTTTCCTTAGGATTGTAAGTTTGTGCGGCGGTAATCTGTCCTCCGCGCGCTAAAACTTCGTCCCAGAATAAATTCGTAAGCTCTACACCATAAGCATCATTAGGATAAATAACTGCAAATCGATTGTACCCCAAATCTTCCATGGCCATGCGAACTAAGTATCGAACTTGCATCTCGCTGGTGAGTGAATTTCTCAGGACTGAAGGACCAAGGTCAGTAATTCCTGTTTTTTGCGAAAGGGCGATATTGGGAACTCCCAATTCGCTTGCCTTTAGAGCCACTGCAGTAGCAGTTTTACTAAGGACGCTCCCGATAATCGCGATTACATTATCTTCAGTTACGAGGCGTTCAACCGCTCGTCTCGCGCCCTCGGGATTCGCCTCTGAGTCGATGACTGCAATCTTAAACTGTGACGGAATTTGAGAATGAAGCCCAAGGCCCATTTCGATTCCGCGCAAAACTTTTTGCGAAATGGCCGCGTGTTTTCCCGACATCGGGAGAACAACACCAATTGTTTTCGCATCTACTCTTCTTGCTGCCTCTAGCTGGACAAGATAATGAGCCGCACGATCCGCTAAGTCTGTTCCCGGCAAGAGGTCAGATACTTTTGAGAAATATGACCTTGCTTCGACGATATCTCGTTTCATTAAGGCCATCTCGCCGAGACGATAGTAAGCGTGACTGCGAAGCGGGCCATAGTCCGAAGTTCCTGCAACAGTTTGAAGCTCTTGTTCATTCAGGCGAGTTTCAATAATGTCTTGAGTTTTGAGTCGATAAGACTCGAGAGTTGCCGAGTCAGTCGTGGCTGCCGACAAAGTCAGGTACTCGCTAAGAAGTTCAAGAGGTGGCCCAGCCTCCAAAGCGGCAATTCGTGCGTTTGAGAGTTCAGTTCTCTTGGAGGTCGTTAAAGAAGGCTCTGCAAGAGCAAGATCAGCGTATTTTTTTGCAAGATCTACTTTATTGAGTTGGGCCGAAGCTTTGCTTGCCCAGTAGTAGCTATCGCCGGAAAGTGGGGATTCCTTTGTCGAATTAAAGACAAGGGCATAAGTTTCGAGAGCTTTTTGATATTCGTTCGCAGAGTAAAAAATTTGTCCTGACAGAAAGGCAGCATCATCATAGAGATCTGATTGCGGATGATTGCGAATAATGTTGTGAAACTTTTTAAGTGCCTGACCATTTTTCTTTGCAGCCATATCCTTTTTAGCAGAGCTGTATTCGCTTTGGGCCGTAGCACTTGCTTTTTCGGGCGCATCTTTTTTTTCTCGCTGTGCGGGAACCTGTTTTGAAAGACGAGGAGACGTGCTGCAAGATAAGATAAATAAAGTCGCAAAAATCAAAAATAACCATCGAATCATTTTCTATTCCTCATAATATTAGAAACCTTTTCTTTAAAAGATTTTACCATAGGCGTCTCGGTCGCAGTAGTCGCCAATTTTTCAATGAGCTCTCTTTCCTGTGATGAAAGCTCATGAGGAGTATCAACCAGAACACGCACTAACATGTCTCCTGCCCCAAAGCCGCCAATTTTTGGAAACCCTTTTCCTTTGAGTCGGAAAGTCTGACCCGAGTGTGTTCCCGCAGGAATTTTTAATTGAGCCTTTCCTGTTAAAGTAGGGATCTCAACTTGAGTTCCTAGAATCGCATTCACGTAGTTGACTGGAAGTTCTAAAATGACATCGCTTTCTTCACGGTTAAAAAGAGAGTGCTCTTGAATGTGCACGATCACATACAAGTCTCCGCTCGGTCCGCTGTTGGAGCCCCCGTCACCTTCACCGCGAAGTTTTAGTCGTTGACCATGCTTAACACCTGCCGGAACTGTAACAGACAGTTTTGCTGTATCTTCTTTGCTACCTCGAGTGCGAACAAAATGAATTGTTTTTTCGCATCCCTGGGCAGCCTCTTCGAAACTAATATTTAGAGTGTACCGAAGATCAGCACCGCGTGACTTTCTCGAGCCTCTATTGGCAAACGGTTCGCCACCTCTTGCTCGTCCGCCTCCAAAAATATCTCCAAATACATCGCTAAAAATATCTTGAAAGTGCTCGCTCTGACCCTGTTGAGAGAAACCTTCGAAGCCACCAAATCCACCGGCACCTGGACGAAAGCCTCCTGCGCTTGCATTTGTACCCGCATGTCCGAATTGATCGTACATTTGTCTCTTTTTGTCATCGCTCAGAACTTCATATGCTTCAGAAACTTCTTTAAATTTTTCTTCGGATTTTTTGTCGCCAGGATTTTTGTCTGGATGGAATTTTAGCGCAAGCTTACGAAAAGCTTTTTTGAGCTCTTCGGGAGTTGCTGTTTTGGAGACCCCTAAGATTTCATAGTAGTCGCGCTTTACGGCCATAATTCTCGTTTTCTTTAGTTAGTTTTTGTCTTGGCGACCATAACATGTGCAGGACGAATCAGTCGGTCGTGAAGTTTGTAACCCTTGCGAAGAACTTTTGTGACAGTTCCAGGAGTGGCAGTTGATTCTTCGCTACCGAGGGCTTCGTGAACTGCTGGATCGAAAGGAGAACCCACAGCACTTACTTCAGACACACCAAAGCGGCTGAGTGTGGACTTCAATTCTTGAGAAGTCATTTGCACTCCCTTCACATAGGTTTCGCAATTCTCGGGAGAAATTTTCATTTCTAGAGCGCGATCAAAGTTATCGACTACGTTTAAAATTTCATGAAAGACTTTTTCAGATCCATACTTCACGAGATCCGATCTTTCTTTAATTACATTTTTTCTGTAGTTATCAAACTCGGCCCTTAAATATAAAAAATCGTTTTTGTATTTTTCCACTTGTGCCAGGGCCTCTTCCAAAGCTTTTGCCCCAGTTGCTGTCGCAGGTTCAGTGCTAGCCGTTGCTCCATTTCCATTGGCGTTATCAGATGATTTTTCGGACACAGATCCTCCTCAATTCCAAAATGCATTATTAGCCTTAAGAAGTATGAGTTCTAAGGCCGAAAAGTCAATGTTATGAGAGGATCTCTTCTTTTAAAAAAGCCATCTTTTCGAAGACAAGATTGCTGACTAAAAGACCTTCTTCGCTTAATGAAAAAGCATCATTTTTGAACGTTAAAAGGCCTTCATTGATTAAGGAATCGAGACGGCTTTTTACGACTTCCGATTGTCTAGAAAAACGACGCCTCACGTCTTCAATTTTGAGTCCTTTTTGAATTCGCAGAGCAGTATGACAAAAGTCGGTAAGCGCCTGGTGTTGCTCTAAAACTTCGAACTGCTCTAGAGGGAGTCCTTCAAAAGCCTTCTTGAGATTGCGACCACGAATTTTTTCGATCTGTTCTTCATAAACACCGATATTCGGAGCGTTCCAGTAGCGCACACCCCAATTTGAATTAGATTTTGTGTAAGAGTGAGCGGAAAGTCCTAAGGACCAATACTCTTGATCTTCCCAATAGAGAAGATTGTGCCGAGATTCAAAACCTGGTTTGGCAAAATTGCTGATCTCGTATCGTCGGTGCCCTGCTTTTAGCAAAGTGTCGCGAATTAAATCAAACATTTCGAGTTGCTCTTCCTCCGGCGGACGACCCTTTGTAAGAGGATGGCCCGAAGGAACTGTAAGACAGTATGCACTTATATGCGAAGGGTCGAAGCTCATGGTGATTTCTAGATCTTTTTTCAAACCCTCAAGAGTTTGTTTTGGGAGAGCAAAAAGAAGATCAAAAGTGTAATTGAGATTGAGTTTTTTTAGAAATTGCAATGTTTCGAGTGTTTGTTGGGACGAATGCTCTCGCCCAACCATCTTCAGAAGAGAGTCGTCAAATGATTGTGCTCCGACACTAAATCGATTGATTCCGCGTGAAAGGTAAAGATCCATTTTTTTCTGATCGATGGTTGCTGGGTTGATTTCAAGAGTAATTTCAGTTTGGGGTCCAGTTACAAAGCCATTCTTTGCAAGCTCGTCGAGAATCGATAAAATGAGGGGAGCGGGAATTAGGCTCGGAGTTCCTCCCCCAAAGTAAACGGTATCCAAAGTTTGCGATGAAAAAGAGGGAGCCTTAGCACGAATTTCTGCTATCACCAAATCGACGTATTTTTCGGGCGGCATGATTTTGGTTTGCTCGTAGGTAGCAAAGTCACAGTAGCTGCATCTTTGGATGCAATAAGGAATGTGAACATATACTCCGAAAGCCATAGGAGCCCTTTAAGTGAATCAGAAGTTTAAACTGAAAAATGGTCTCACAGTTCTACTCTTGGAAAACCATAAATCTCCGGTCGTGTCCATTCAAATGTGGGTTCGCACAGGAAGTGCCGATGAACAAAAGGGCCAAGAGGGAGATCGGAAGA
>JBFWYS010000070.1:0-11155 GCA_050186175.1 Pseudobdellovibrionaceae bacterium | reverse complement strand
AAGATCTTTTTCTAAGACTCTGTGAGAAACTGATAAAATCTAAAACTCAGTTAAATAAGAGTGCTCAATCTAAAACTCAGCCAAGTAAGAGCGCCCGATCCAATGGGCAACCGAGCAGAGGCGTTGGTTTTGAAGCTCAACCACGCACAGATGAAAAGCATAAAACTCATGCAAGTATGAGTTTCGAATTTTTCCACAAAAAAAGTGCACAAACTAAAAACCAACAAAATGTTAAAGCCTCAAAAGCAAATATGAATCTCCGATCCGAATCTGATCTCATAAAAGCACAGGGAATGAAGGGATATTTTGAGCAGGACAAAGAGAAACAGGCTAGTTTCAACAATCAAACACAAACGTCTGCAACGCAAGGCGTGCTCGGAGCGGGCACGCGCTCAAGATATATCCCTCAACATATTCGCAAAGCTGTGTTCGCCCGTGACGGATTTCAATGTCGGTTCAAAACAGAGGAAGGGCATATCTGTGGAAGTAGAATGTTTTTGCAGCCTCATCATATAAAAGCTTTTGCAAAGGGAGGGGAGCATACACTTGCGAACCTCTCACTCCGTTGTCATGCTCATAATCAATTCGAAGCTAAACTTGAAGGGTTAGAGAGGAAAGTTCCGTTTACGGTATAAACATTCAGAGGCCTACTCTCGGTTCTATTTTTAGAAAGGGTGTTTTTTTCGAGGCTAAACTTGAAGGGCCGGAGAGGAAAGTTCCGTTTACGGTATAAACATTCAAAGGCCTACTCTCGGTCCTGTTTTTAGAAAGGGTGTTTTTTCGAGGCTAAACTTGATGGGCTGATGGAGAGGTTTGGTTGTAAAGCAGTCATTGTGAAGATTTATTATTTTTTGGTCTGGCCGCACTTTGCAGACGCGATATTTGTTGATCCTTCTGATTTTAATTTGATGATGTCGGGATTTTCAGAAGGTCGTACACAATTGTCCAGAAAGTTGAAACAGGCATCTGGATTTTTAAATTGGTATGTTGTTCCTCTTTCGGTGAAATTGCCCTGACCGTCTTTACTCCAAATGGTCAACTCGTGTTTGTAAAGATCAGTGCCTCCGCCCCAGCCTTTTTTGCAATAGATTTCGACTCGCTTAACCTCGAGCGAATTTTCCAAAAGCGGGAAGAAGGCCGACTCTTTTTCGAGAAATTCAGATTCTGAGTGTTGAGTGCCTAAGTTGAACCACAACTCGTTTGACGGGGGTGATGCCGGCTTGCGTTTGGTTTTTTGAGGTGGCTTTGCAAATGCAAAAGTTCCGACGAAAACGATAAGGCAGAATAGTTTCAACATAATAATAAAAGTGTAACATAGAGTTTTAAAATGTATGCACTTTTTCAAAATTTAGGTACTTAGTCTCGAGACCTAACAATCGCTTTTTATAGATGGAGTTACGTCAGCAGACTTGGGTTGTCACGGATGCCTCAGGAAAGGAAATAGCTCGTCGATCGGGTGGTTTTTCGCATCCGGGCGATGCACATATGGCTGAGATCGTGGAATATTTGTTAAAGCGCTAAAATTTATTGTCTTAAATTTTAGCCTCGTTTAATAAAGGGCAATGAAATACATATTATCTGCTTTAGTGTCATTAAATGCAGTTTGTGCGATTGCGACCCAGGCGAATGCCGCTTTTACCGCCGTTGATAGTTTTGGATCTCCTAGAATTACAGCAGAAATGATTGATTCTGAAGAAGAAGTCGGACCGAACCGGCTCCAGGTATAAATCTCAACAATAAACTGGAGTGAGTCGTTATGCCTTCGCGTCCAAAAATGTTTCGTGAACCCACCACTAAAGAGAAGAAAGCAAAAACGGATCAGCTTTCTTCATTGGCTAATATAGGTCCTGTTATGGAGCGGACGCTCGCAGATGTAGGCATAAACACTGTTCGCGATTTTGAAAAAGTAGGGTGGCAGGGAGCTTTAAAAAGGCTTGTTCTTGTACACCCGCGATTCGCTCATACAATTTATGCTGAAGTTCTCATCGGTGCCCTGAAGGATTTACCGTGGCATAAGGTTTCAAGTGCAGATAAGAAAGCCGCGCAGAGGCTCTGCAAGGCCCTTCGAGGGAAGTAATTTCGTATATTCTATAGACGCATAATAAATTACGAATAATTCATTGTATGAATTTTTGATTTTGAACTATTAAGTCTTCATACAAACCCGTAACCCTTACCAAGGAGACCTTATGAAAATCCAATTGGCCGCATTAATGTTAACTTTGTCTGTTCCTTTCTTTTCTCAAGCTGAAGAAGTTTGTGCATTTGGCTCGGGCTCTTATGATCTCAGAGAAGAGCTTGATAGTGAAGCTGATAAAAAAGAATGGTATGCAGGCGAACACCTTTCTGTAGGTAGCGAAGTCCGTCTTAAAGGACTTACATCAACTGAAAAACGAATGATCTTGATCTCTCAAGATGCCGCTTTCGAAAACAAAGCTAAACAAGCCGAAGTCCTAAAAGATTTCGCGTCTAATGAAGGCTACATCCGTTACTTTTCGGCGAACTCAAGCGATCGTGAATTTGTAATGGTTGGCTCATTCCCTGGCGACAATGAATTTGGCGTGATCCTAGAGATCAAACGACTTCAGCGCAATACAGACTATAAGATTCTCTCAACTGTTGCGGTCATCTCTGATGGCGATTTCGAAGAGTGCAAAGTCCTAAAAGGCGCAAACTAAAAGTTTATTCTGAATTATTATATTTAGTGGCTCTGGTTAAACCCACATCTCGTAAAAGATGTGGGTTTAATTTACTTGAAAAATCCTGACTTTTCCGAGATCTTAGTCTCTTCCAGGAGACTTATGGAAACAGTGCCTCAACCCGAAGAAAATAATTACGTTCTCCACCGCCGTTTTGATCGCATGGGCCGTTTGATCGGCGATACAAACATGGAAAAACTTTTTAATGCACATGTTTGCGTAATCGGTCTTGGTGGAGTGGGCTCTTGGGCGGCCGAGTCTTTGGCGCGCTCTGGAGTCGGGCGACTGACCATCATTGATTTTGATAAGGTTTGTATTACAAATGCCAATCGCCAGCTGCATTCTCTTCAAGGCCTCGTAGGACAACAAAAAGCTGAGGTCATGGGAGACCGTCTGCGCAAAATCAATCCACAGGCGCAAATCGATGTGCTTCCAATTTTTTACAATCGAGATAATTCTGAGCAAATTTTTTCTTTGAATCCTGATTACATCATTGATGCCATCGACAACTTAACAGCAAAATGTCATTTGCTTAGTACGTGTCGTTCTAAAGGTATTCGTGTCATTACAAGTGCAGGCTCGGCGGCACGTTTAGATCCTCTTCGAATTAAGATGACTGATCTTGGTCTCACTCACAGTGATCCAATGGCTCACAACGTCCGCAGAATTTTACGTCAGAGTTACGAGTTTCCGGAAAAAACTTTTGGAATTCCTTGCGTGTTTAGCGATGAAACTCCAATTGAACCTGTCGAGTTAAAATACGATAAAGGGCAGGGCTTCAAATGTGTTTGCCCTCAGGGCCTAAACAATCTTCACAACTGCGATAGCCGCAATCTTATTTGGGGAACCGCAAGTTTTGTGACGGGTTCCTTTGGACTAACGATGGCGAGCGCGGTGGTTCGTGGCATCATCGGTGAAAAGAATCCATGGGATGAGATCAACTGAAGTTGTTGAGTGGGGACCGGAATTCGGCTTCTGTAGAGTCTTTCCAAGTGCCCTAAAATTGTAGTCGTCTAAATCTGTGACAGCTTTTGTGAATAGCCTGTTTGTTTAAGGCCTAATAGGGGGCACTGCAGTTGCTATGTTATATATGTATGAAAACTTCATTTAAAGCCCTTATCTCTCTTTGTTTTTTTACCCTCGGTCTCTCGGTGCCCGGAATGGCGGAGGAGCAACCCCTCAATGGAATCAAAAACTCCTTGATCGTATATGTGTATCCACCACGCCAAAAATTAAATTGGTCTTCGCCGAAAAGTATCTTGTTCAGCTTTGCCAAAATGGCGATCGCTCGTGAAATTCTCATGAACAGCGATGTGAAGTTCAAATCGGATGAAGGCGAAGATGGATCTATTTCCTCTGATTATCTTTCAACGATGGGTCACACTTTAAATCACATTCAGTGTACTCTTCCAAACGGTGAGAGATTCGATCGCTGGACAAGTTTTTCGGGACAGAATTTTTCAGAGGTCGACAAACGTTTAATGCTCACTGAAAAGCGTGGAATGGGGTCTCTATTTTACAATTTTAACGACGGTCATATTATTTCTGGCGCTGAAAATTATGAGCGCATCGTTTATTATAAGGGGCGCTCGTTTCGAGATGCCGATGGTTCATACGGAACAGTTCGCCCTCGTTACATTCAGTATGAAGTGGATGCCAAGCGGTGCTTAGAAATGAAGAAGATGGTCGGTTTTTTTGAATCTTTTCGTTTCAATTCAAAGACCACTCTCGTAGAATTAGAAGCAAAAGAAAGAGCGAATCCAGAGAACGTTTTGTATTTCACAAATCAAATTGACCCCTACGATTCTTACAAAAATCGAATGAAAACAGGACGAGGCATCGTGGGTGGAGGATGTGCTCCTTACGCCGTAGCTTTAGTAAAAGCGGCGGGACATTTTAGCGGAGATTTCGAAAACTATTGGATTCTGCCAATTCAGGTTTCTGAAAGATTGATTGGTGGTTATGATCCAGTTCGAAATGAAAATCGACAAGTGAGCGTAAAAGAAATTGCTCTTGGAAAATTAGGAGACAATTGGACATATCCTGGCTACAACAACCGTCCTTTCAATCAGTACGATCCACAAAAAATATGGGACTTCACAGGCCAAGTTCTATTTTGTTTAACAGACGGTAAACGAGGTTGCAGCCAATCTGTGGATGCATGGCTTTCAACGCGTGATCTTCCTTATGAAATTGGTGAGACTAAGAATTTTGATGCTGTTTTGAGACAGAAAACTTTTACCGACGGTGAGGTTCTAGTCAAGGATGTTCACCAGCCTGTAAAGGGCGTATTTGTTCGGTTGAAGTGAGTCGTTGGCTTAAAATGGAACTGGAATCTCGCAGTCAATCTTAAGCGGTGTAATCGGCGAGCGTTTTTACCAGAGCCTGATGATCAATCGGTTTCGTCAAATGATCATCAAATCCACTTTGTAACGACCGCTGCCGCTCTTCTTTCATCGCATGCGCAGTTAAAGCGATGATCGGTTTTTGATAGCCTTTTTCTCGCAAAATTTTTGTGGCTTCGTAACCATCCATTTCAGGCATTTGCAAATCCATAAGAACCAGATCAAAATTTCCAGCGAGCGCTTTATCCACAGCTTCTCTTCCGTTGTGTGCTGTTTCGATAGTTGCACCGGCTAAACTCAGAATTTTTTTGATCAAAGCCTGATTGTCAGGGCTGTCGTCCACAACAAGAATTTTCATGAACTTGAGATCGGCGTGTGCTCTTTTATCTGTAAGACGCATTAAATTCTGAAGCGGAGCTGGTTTGCTTTGAAAAAGAATTTGTTCGGCTGGCCCAGGTTCAATGGTGATAACAAAGGTGCTGCCTTTTCCTGGAGTTGTTTCAGTGAGAACGATATCTCCACCTAAGGCTTTTGCGAGTTTTTTCGAAAGCACAAGTCCCAGGCCCGTGCCTCCAAATTTTCGGGTTGTTGAAACGTCAGCTTGAGAAAAAGGAGTAAAGAGGCGATCCACTTGTTCCTTCTTAATTCCTTCCCCGGTGTCTTTCACGATAAATGCTAACTTGGTTGGTCCATCGGACATATGCAAAAGCTTAACAACGACATTCACTGAACCACGTTTTGTAAATTTAATGGCATTGCCGACGATATTAAAAAGAATCTGTCGAAGACGAAGGGGATCTGTTTTAATATGTCTCGGGATGATTCCCTCTGAAGCCACGGTCAATTCGATTCCTTTTTCGGAGGCCTCAAGGTTAAGAACAGAACTGATCTCGTTCATGACATCTTCAAACGGAACATCCATTTTTTCGACTTCAAGTTTTCCGGCCTCTACTTTAGACAGATCAAGAATGTCATTGATGATATTCGAAAGAAGTCGACCATTCCGTTTAATAATTTCAAATGAATTCGCCTTTTCAGATTCCGAAACATTTTCGCCAAGCAAAATCTCAGAAAATCCCAAAATTGC
The DNA here is from genome assembly GCA_050186175.1 of Pseudobdellovibrionaceae bacterium. Classification (GTDB taxonomy): domain Bacteria; phylum Bdellovibrionota; class Bdellovibrionia; order Bdellovibrionales; family Bdellovibrionaceae; genus JBFWYS01. The sequence goes on along the minus strand of JBFWYS010000070.1, from coordinate 5,024 downwards.
GCCGAGGGGAGTGCGAATTTCATGGCTCATGTTTGCAAGAAAAGCGCTCTTTGTGGCATTCGCTACTTCGGCGGCTTCCTTGGCCTTTTCGAGTTCTTTTTGAATTTCTTTGTGTTTGGTAATATCGCTGGCGACGACAACAAAGCCGGTGCAGTGGTTGGTGTTGTCAAACTCGGGAACAAATGTAACACCTAAAATTGCAGTGACATTTCCACTCTGTGATTCTCGCTCATAGGTGACCGTTTTTCCAGCGAGCGCCTCATCAATAAACGGTTTGCTAACCGAGTATCGATCTTCGCCTAAAATCTCAAGGAAGCTCATTCCGATGACATTTCGGTCTTTTAAATGAAACCATCGGCAAAAGGCTTCGTTGGCAAAAAGGATTTTTTCATGTACATCTAGTTCGGCCATTAATACGGGGGCTGCATCCGTTATCGTGCGCAACTGAGTTTCGCGTTTGGCAAGATCATGGGTGCGATCTTTGACCCGATTTTCAAGTTCTTCGTTGAGAAGTCGCATCCGACTTTCTGTTTCGCGTACGTTCGTAATATCTCGGATCACTTTTGAATACCCCGTCAAAACTTTGTTTTGATCATAGAGAGGAGAGATCACTGTGCTGGCCCAGTAGACAGATCCATCTTTGCGAACTTGTTGGGTTTCGGTTTCGTAATGACCAGCCTCGGAAGTCATTTTTAGTTCTTTTTCAACGACTGAATTTTGAATACTCTCATCCGTGTGAAAGAGAGAGACGTGTCGGCCAATGGCTTCTTTTTCTGTGTAACCTGTAATTCGTTCGGCTCCAGAATTCCAGGTGGTAATAAAACCGTTAGGATCCAACATAAAAATCGCGTAATCTTTGACCGCTTCAACCAGGTGGCGAAATCTTTCTTCGCTCTTGCCTAAAATTTCCTTAGCCCTCTGATTTCTTAAGGACCATAGTCTTTGTCCCACCGAACTGGCGAGAGCCAATCCTAAAATAAGCAAAGTTGTGGTGATAACGATGATCGAGAGACCCGAAGAAACGATAAGGTTAGAGCTATGAATTTGAACACTGTGATCGTGAATGAAGGTTGCAGCATACATTCCCGTGTAATGCATTCCTGAAATTGCAAATCCCATCACCGTACTGGCTAACAGAAGCTGCATCAATTGATCGGTTTTATTTCTCAATCGACTGAGAATAAAAAGAGCTCCGAAAGAAGCAATGAGTGCGATTAAGATAGAGAGAACAACCAAAAAAATATTCCACTTGATCACGGCCTCCATTCGCATCGAGAACATGCCAATATAATGCATACCTGCGATTGCGGCGGCCATTGCGATTCCACCTGATATGATCGATCCCAATTGAACAATCGATCGACTGATTATATACAGGGCAAGGGTGGAGGCGCCGACTGCCACCACTACAGAAAGAATCATGAGTGGCACATCGTAGGCCATGGCCATGCCGGGCATTTCAAAAGCGAGCATGCCCACAAAATGCATGCTCCAAATGCCAGACCCCATCGCCAAAGATCCGCAGGCAAGCCAAAGCAGCTGGGCTTTGCCCTTTGCTTGGGTCACTGTGTGAGCGAGATTGAGTGCGACATAAGAGGCGAAGATCGCCACCAAAATCGAAAAGGTAACTAGAAGTGGATTAAATTGAATTTCCATTACCATGCTCTAATTCTAATATATTTTTAGAAATTCTGTGACAACTGTGATTTTAAAAACGGTGTTAAATGTTAAATTTTGGAAACATTCGCATTTCTGCGCCCGAACAGTTCAGACTTTCTTAAACGAAACGGCTACTTACAACTTTTTCCCCAGGTATTTGGATTCGCGTCGCCGATTCCGAAATGGAGTTCTCGTGTGCCGTAATATCCGAGTGCTCGCAAACGTCCTTGGGCTCGCCATTGGCAAAGAAGTTTGTGCGCATTCTTCATATCTTTCATAGATGAAAACTGAACGTCCACGGCTGTCCCATAGGGATGTCGTCCTGGGGCGCCTCCGATATTTTTATTGTAAGGTTCAGGTCGCCACCAATTGTAAATTTCATTTACAGAGATTCCTTTGGCCTGAAGTTCTTTGATTAAGTTCACGGCTTGATAAGCATTTTTCCATGTCGAAGAGTCTGGGTGAATAAATCGTAACGGCTGCAGAGGGCCATAGGTGCACTTAAAAATCTGTCGATTCGTTGGATGGGGATCCGGGCGAATCAGCTGAGCACACCAGGAGGAGTTATTAGTAGCTTCTTTGCATCCTTTTAAAAACTCAGCTTCTTTGGTGTTGCCCAGATTCATAACGGAAATTTGTTCCTTTTTCGCCTTAATGCATGAAAAAGGATCAATGGCCTCAGAGAAAATATTTTCCTCGTGTTCGGACTCTTCCTCTTCTTGGTAAAAGGGGCTGAGATTTTCACTGAAGTTTTCTGCAAAAAGCGGAGCATTTAAAAATAAAACAAGAAAAAATAATCCAAGAAAAATGTTTTTCTGAATCATGATGGTCCTAACCTTGGCTGGTAAGACCATTTTCTTATTCAGAGTGCAGTTTTTCGAGTCCTGTACCTTTTTTCTAGACAAAAAGGCACGGGAGGAAGGTGTAGAAGCAGGCTTTTGTCCCCAAGGCAAAAATGGGGAATGTTACCTAAGGTTGGCTCTCAACTAGAGTCTTTAGATTTGCTAAACCTTGTTCAAACATAGAGCCGACCATTTTATCCATGTTGACGAAGAGGCACATCAATCGCTCAACAAACCCGTTTGTTCCACGAACTGTCCAAGAAACACGGTTCGCATTTCCTTCGGGATTAATTTGGTAATCGGCAAATTGAACCATCGCCATTGGCTCTTCATAATCAAGGCGGATATCGACCCTTCTGTTCAAAAAGACTTCAGTGATTGTGGCGCTCCCGGTCCCCATTTTTTTTCCGCCAGTCCAAGAGGTCTTTGCTCCAACCCCTTCTTGAGGCCCCCAGTAAGTTGTTTTCGAATCAGGATCCAATGCTTCCCAGGGGCTCCATTTTCTAGCCAAGCCTTGATTGACTAAATAAGGAAATATTTTTTCAGCAGGTGCATTGATCAGAATTGAGCGTGTCACTTCGTACTCAGGAGATTTGAGTCCCGCGTAAACGAGCACTCCTAAAATTATCAAACCGATTAATAAACCTATTTTTTTTATCATGATTGATTCCTTTTTGACCTAAACCTTCTTATGGTTTTGTGATAACTAGATCTACTTCTGGATTTTTGCTGCTGCTGATTTGCACAAAATACTCCTCATTTTTATCAAGCTTAAAAAGAACTGTTTTGAAAATACTGTCACATTTTGTTTGCATTTCAAAACTTGTCGCCTCAATTGTTTTTTTTGTCTTTGCCGACACGATATCCAGCCAAACCTTTGAGCCGATAGAAACGCGGTAGTCTCCCGGTTCCTTAATCGAAAGCGGGAAAAAACCGGCGAATCGAAGGTCACCTTTTGCAAAAGACTTCTCAGGAGGTGATGGAAGTTGGAGATCCGTTTGTTTAACAAGTTTTAAGTTTAATTTTTCGCCGATCGAAGCTTGTGCGGTTTTGTCTTCTTGTTGCAAAGAGCGGCTTTGTTTTTTCCAAAGCTCAAATTCGGATTTTAAGGGAACTGAGTAAGCAGAGCAGTCACTATGCATTTCATCCATAGGCCGACTTTTTTCAGCAGATGCCAAAGAGGTGAAGAAAAAAACCACGAGAATCAGAATACGGATCATAAGAACTCCTTTGAAGTTTGAAGGGTGATCTCAATTTTTTATGCTGCACATCTAGATGTCAAGACGGAAGCTTGCAAACCTCGTCGAAAACAAGCACGATGGATATCTTGTTCGATCATGCATTTGGAGGGTTTATGAAAACTCTGTTGTTAGTGCTTTTTTTTTCTGTTTCAACACAAGCGGCGGATCCTATTAAGATTGAGCCGGGAGCCGACCCTGAAAAATACACGGTTGAAGAGCTTAAAAAAAGAGTATGGCAATTAGAACAAGCTGTGCAACAAATGCAGAGTCAAAATGCAGCTATCATCGCGGCGGCACCAAAACCAGAAGATCCCACAAAATGGAAATGCACGCTCAAAGTTTCAGGCCATAGTTTAGATGGAGCGGGCCCAACTCGTTACGGCGCGGTAAAAGATGTTTTGCGCAAATGTCGAGAGGTGACTAAGCCAATTCTCTGTCGTGATGTCGCTGCTGTTTGCGACGATAAGTAAGATTAATTATTGGGAGCACCCGAATCGATCCAAGATTTGATGAGGGCTTTTTCTTGAGCCGCTAACGGACCATTTGGCGGCATCGAGTTGCTATTTACAGCTTGATAAAGTGCGCTACCGGCTGAATTTCCCGCAATAACTAGATTCATAACTGCCGTATAACTATCCAGTGAAACGCCACCTTGACTATTGCCGTTCATGTGACAAGTGGCGCATCGAGGTCCGAAGATACTGCCACGCAGACATGACAAGCGATTGTCGTTAGGTCCGCAAGGAGTCGGTGGAACGCCAATATTTTCTTCGGGATTAATTCCTTCATTGATCCAGTCATAAATAATGATGGCCTCGTCGGCAGTCAGGCTTCCCGTCGGTGGCATTGTCCCTTTTTGAATAACTGTATAAAGATCTGAGAGCTGAGGTTCACCTGGAACTACCAATCGATAATATAGCATAGATTCCAAATCACTCAGTGAACCAATGTTAGCACTTGACGATTCGGCATTGTGGCAACTGACACAGCGCTTGTTAAGAATAGCAATTGCTTTGTCTTCAAGCACATTGACCGTGGGCGCATTTGATGAACCTCCACTGCGTTTCGGAGAACTGCAATTTTGAAAAAAGACAGTCATGACAGCCGCTGTTGCCAATAAGAAAACTCTTTTTTTGAAAAAATACAGTTTCATAACATATCCTAGTTGTTTTTTGCTCCGTCTAGAATCCACTTTTCAACAAGGCGGATATAGGCTTCATCCAAAAATCCATCTAATGGCATTGGCTGAAGGTTTTCGTAATTAGGATCGTTGGCATTCATA
>JBFWYS010000069.1:0-11329 GCA_050186175.1 Pseudobdellovibrionaceae bacterium | reverse complement strand
TCAAGGTGCGCAAACAGCTTAATTCCTTAGTGAGCAACGATGAATCAGAAGACTCAGTCGATCCACTTCTTTCTCAAGTTGAAGAACTCGAGAACGAATTAAATCATTTGGAGAATATGAAAAAGAATCTTTATATCTTCTCCGAAACTGAAGGTGTCGTGGGCGCTGTCAATTTTAAAAAGGGCGAAAAAGCTCCTTCCTTTGCGGCTCTTATTACCATCTCACCCGAACATCCAACTTATATTCAGGGATTTGTCCATGAAAACATGCATACCAAATTAAAAGTCGGTAACAAAGTTGAAGTCAAGTCAGTGGCTAATGACTTCAAAATTCAAGGAAAAGTGGTAAGCATCGGTTCTCGAATTATCGAAATGCCTACGCGCTTGATGAGGGTTCCTACGACCCCTATTTGGGGACGAGAGATTGTGGTCCAAATTCCTGAAAACAGTGGTTTTATTTTAGGCGAAAAGGTTCAGATTCAACCCAAGTTCAGTTTTTTTGGAATTTCAACAGCCGTTGCCGACGAAACGATACCTAGAACTCCTGATCTAACATATCTCGATCCATCGCCTATTACTGTTCCGCGAACCCTTGACAGCCGTTTCTCGTTTGAGCCTTCAGGCTTAATTTACCTCAAAGATTTCAAAAAGTTTTTGGTCGTAAGCGACGATACTGATAAGGAGGATTCTCCCTATCTATTCCTTATGGATCGCGATGGATTTGTTGATGATCAACCTATTCGAATTCCAGGCCTAAAAGCAATGACGGACATGGAGTCTATAAGCCAGCTCGATGACAAAATCTATCTTGTGGGCTCTATGACTAAAACAAAAAAAGGTGAAAGAAAAGAAAGTCGCGAATTGATTGTGAGAATGCATAGAAGTGGTCTTGATTTTTCAAATGTTGAGTCCATTGCGCTAAAGCCCCTTCTTATTAAGCTCGCTAAGGACAAAAAGTTCATAAACACGGAACTTGCTGATCTTGTCTCTGATGGTGATCTTGAGATTGAAAGCAGCGTTATTAGAGGACGAGAGTTTCTTTTTGGTCTTAAGGAGCCAAATAAAGACAAAAAAGCTTACATTCTAAGAATCAAGAATATCGACTCCCTCTTCTTGAAGAAAGAACTTACCAAAGAGAATATCGATATTTTTGCGCGAATTAATTTTGGCCCACAGAAGAATAAACATCGGCTGAGTGATCTGGCTTTGGTTGACGGGCAAATTTACATTTCTAGCGTTTGCCTCAAAGCTATGTGTAGCGGAATCTGGAAGCTAAATATCAATGGAACTGAAGCGACAGCAGAATCTGTGAAATTTTTTGATGGATTCAAAGCAGAGGGAATCGCTGTTGATGAGCTTGGAATGATGACGGTCACTTTTGACCAAGGAAGTGAAGCAAGAAGTTTTGCGCGTGTTCCTTTAAAGCAGATTTCTGCAAATCTCTCGAAGTAATTAGACATGAAAACATCCGTTATTTTATATCTATTAATATCTCTGACTTCGATAAGTTTTGCTGCCAACTCGGAAGATATTCTGAGAACTGCATGGCAAGATCCGAAAGTAAAAGCATCTGAGTCCACTCTCGAGATTATTGATTCTGCAACGGGCATCAATCCGTTTTCGGAAGTTCAACTTCGCCTCGAAGGCACAGAAAGTAATACGAACAAAAAAGAGTATGGCCTGCGCCTTTATCCAAAGGGCCTTTCAGAGTTCACAAGTTATAGAAGATATCAACGATCATTAGAAGCGCTGGGGGAATGGCAGAAAGACGACGCTCTCTCTTCTGCCCTCGTCAATCGTTATTCATTGGTCTCGCGAATTGCTTTTCTTCAGCAAAAAAAAATCATCTCTCAAGAACTCATGTCTATCTCAAAGAAAGCCAACCAAGCCCTTGCCTATTATTCGAAAAAAAACAGATCTGAACTCAAATCTTACATTAAAGGGAAAACAGACCTTTATAAAATCGACCTAAAAATTGCCGAAATTGAAAGAGAATCTGTTCGCATCGAGCAGGAACTGGAAAGTTTGTCTTTGCCAAAAGCCTTTTCAATAGATCTTAAGAATTTAGCGAGCGTTGAAGACATAAAGAAAAGATTTAAATCGCAAGAGTCAAAAGAATTGCCACGATCAGCTGAGAAGTTAGGGCTTGAGTTACAAAAACTCCAAAGCAGCGTCTCTTATGACCACGCCAAAGACTCAAAGTGGTTAGATTATTTTGAGTTGACAGTTAAAGAAGACAAAAACCAACAGGTTTTTGGAGTTGGGCTGGCATTTAATATTCCTTTTTTGTCCTCACCTGATATCGGCCGTCTTGACAAAAAAGTAAAAGCCCAGATGGAAGAAGTAGAACTCCAAAACCTCACTACCGGGGCCGAGAAGAATCTTGAAAGTCTTGCGTTTGAGATTCAAAACATGATTTCTCTTTACACTTCAATGTCTGAAGACAGAATGAATATTGAACGTCTTAAAAAAGCGAGTTCAATGATTGCCAAACAAGATGTACTTTTAGCTGTTGAACTTCAGAAAAGCTGGTTTGAATCTTTTGAGCAGTTAAGTGAAGTTGAATTTCAGATTCGCACTTTGTACATTCAGTATCTACATGAGGCCTCAGTCTTAGCTGCGAATCCAGATGTTAATTATCTATCTAAGAACAAGGGAAGGATTCTCTAATGGCGGGTCCCGTTTCTCCCCTAGTTCTTGAGCGATATGAGCTGAAGTATACAATTCCATATTCACTTGTAGATTCTATTTCGGATTACGTTTCTTCTTTTTGTGAGCTCGATTACTACTCGGAGATCTCTCCTAAGGGATTCTACCTCATTAATAGTCTTTATTTTGATACACCTGCATTTCTTTTTTATCGAAAAAAGGAGAACGATTCTCCAGATCGCTTTAGTCTTCGAATTCGCTCTTATGGTGGGGAACCGAAACCTCCTTATTATTTCGAAACTAAAGAGAAGCTACGCGAGTTTTCTAGAAAACGCCGTGGTAAAGTGCCAATACAAAACTGGCAGGATATTTTTTTGAATCCTTATGACGTAACAGATTTTGACTACATGTCCGATTCGCATATCCGACACTTTCTAAATTTAACCCACACTTACAACGCAAGTCCCGTTCTGTTGACCCAGTACAGTCGTCGTGCATTTTTATCTACGATCGACGATTACGCTCGCGTGACTTTTGATGCAAAATTTCGATTTCAGCGAGAAAGCAACTACAATGTAATTCCAGATGAAAAGCGAATGGTGAACTACGACCATCCTGAATACTTTAAAGATCCTGGCAGTAACGTAGTGTTGGAATTGAAGTGTGAAAGAAAAATTCCGGTATGGATTATCGATCTCATTCAAAAGTTTGAACTTACACGCGGCTCTTTTTCGAAATTTGAGAGTGCCATGATCGAATCGTATGGTCGAGAAATGGAACCATTCGCTTATGACCGAATCCTCGCCTATTAATTTATTTGAGCCTTTGCTGCGAGTTTTATTTGGGTGTGCAGAGTGCATCCGTCCATGAGAGGATTCTCGATGGACGCCCCTTCAAGCACGACCAAATAAACCCAATTTAAAGAAGTCTTTTTTGATTCGCTTTTTCCTCTTAACGTGCTAAACCAGCCCCATGGGCTACGACATTGCCGCCGAAATTCAAGAGCTGAAAAAGAAACACAACGCAGTTATTTTGGCGCATTACTATGAAGACGGTGAAATTCAAGACGTTGCTGATTATGTAGGTGACAGCTTTTATCTTGCAAAAATGGGTCAGCAAAGTTCTGCTTCCGTCATTCTCCTCGCTGGCGTGGTTTTTATGGCCGAAAGTGTGAAGATTCTAAATCCAACTAAAACAGTTTTAGTTCCAGATCTCAATGCAGGCTGTTCCCTTGTCAAAGGCGCCCCTTACGATGCTTATCTAAAATGGCGGCAACAAACTCCAGAAGGCATTGTTGTCACCTACATCAACTCAAGCGCCGAGGTGAAATCAATTTCAGATGTGATCGTCACCTCCTCAAATGCAGCACAAATTGTTGATGCTATCCCAAAAGATCGCCCTATTCTTTTTGGTCCCGATAAAAACCTTGGAAAATATCTTTCTCGAAAGCTCCAAAGACCCATGCAATTTTGGGAGGGAGCTTGCGAAGTTCACGTACTATTTTCAGCACGTAGACTTTATGAACTAACTAGTGCCCATCCCGATGCGGTAGTTATTGCACATCCTGAATGCGACGAAGCCGTTCTTCAATATGCATCAGTGATTGGCTCGACCTCTCGCCTTTTAGAAGAAGTCGAAAAAAATCCGGCTAAAAAATTTATCGTCGCTACCGAACCGGGAATTTTTCATCAAATGAAAAAGAAACGTCCTGATGCTGAAATTATTCAGGCTCCTATGGAATCCACATGCGCTTGCAATAATTGCCCTTACATGAAACTCAATACAATGCAAAAAATAAAGCGAGCTCTAGAGACTCTTTCGCCGCAGGTAGAGCTTTCAGAAAACCTCACGAAAAAAGCGCAAATTTCTTTGGATCGAATGATGGCCATTACAAGTGGTAAAAAAGTCGAGTGGCCGGAAAAATTTGTATCTCCATGATTTCTGACTCAGATATTTCTCTCTTATTAAAACATCTGCAAATTCCAGATCTAAAATTCGATTTGCGTCCAGAATGGAATAGCGGAAATCCGAATCATCGAAAGGAAATTCATCATCAAATAAAATCTCTACCCTTTGAATGGAGTGCCTCGATTTCTCACTGTGGAAAAGCCGGTGGATGGGTTGCAGTTCCCGCTCCTTACAAAATTGGTTTTGATATTGAAGAAGTTTCGAGAGTGCGGCCAGAACTGGCTCGCCGGATTTGCGAAGAGCCAGATGAGGAATTTACAACAGCACCTTCCGCCTCATCTCTCTGGGTTGCTAAGGAAGCTACTTTCAAAGGACTCTTCGATATAAATCAACCTACTGTCATCAGCCAAATCGAAATAGGCCCTTGGGAGGTTTATGATTCACTGGAGTGTTTCAAATTGAGATTCATAGAATATCAAAGAACTCCTGAAGCTTACGGCGTTGCACTACAGAAAAATGAACTCAAGCTCGGATTTTTCGTGCTGAACTCTCAACTTTGGTCATACGAAACCGAAAAGTCTAATAGAGACTGATTTCTCTAGAACGATAGGTGGACGATGTCAGAAAGAAGAACTTCAAAACGCAAGGAGCTCACTCCCCTGAGTCTTGAGAACATCGTTTCTTTGGATAATTTTGCAAAGATCGCAAAAGCCGGCGCAATCGTTGATGCATCAACTAATGGTTTTAGAATCCATGTCAAACATTCGGATCTGGTTCCAGTGGCTCTTCGCCAAACCCTGACTTTGGATTCTTTGGTTGGAATGAAAATTCTTTTGCATCTCTCTGTTATGAATCTTGAGCTTACTGGCAAAATTGCACGTACTAAACTTGTGGGTCTTAAGACATTTGAGATCGCAGTCGATTTTACCTCTGATGCTCCCCAGTTTTGGAGAGAGTGCCTCTTGGATCTTTTGCCTGAACCAGGCGAAATGGAGTCAGAATAATTCTAAAGATTAGATTTTATAGATCTACAAAGGGCGGCAGGCCTTTTTCATTTACCAACACAATCGAATAATGCGGGGGCAAGAACCAACCCACAGCTTCAGCGATCCCGGCATGTTCTTCTTCAGGTGGATTTCCTAGAGATTCAATCGAAAATGCCAAATCATAATTGAGTTTATCGGGACTAATTAAAAGAATTTTTGGATTTTTCACCTGTTGATCATTAAAAAATCGGCGCAGAACCGCGCGCACAGGATCAGGTAAGTATTGAGGGCTTGGAGTTCCTGCATGAATTTTAGAAATATCGTATTCGGCCTCGCCCACTTCTTGAGGTTGAACATTTTTAAAAAACAATCCGGTCTCACGAAAATGCCAAATCATTCCATAAGAGAGAATATAGTCAGGATAATCTTTACGATAGGGATTGACGACTAAACCGATTCCTCGTGTTGCAAGCCAGGCCAATATTTTTTGGACCGGTTCAGTGCCTTCTTCGGTTGAAACCAAAAGGTAAGGCCATCCATCAGGTCCCGTTTGCGGCTCTTCCATTAGCACTTTAACATTGGAGTTTGTAAGCGCAACAAGAAATTCGTTTTCCCAAGCGCGAGTTCTATCATCGTCTTCTACTGTCATTAATTCTTCAAGCGTTCTCATTTTTCACCCGGTTTCATCAAAACGTCGTTTCCGAACTTAATCTTTAACTGGTCTTTCACCTTTTCTACTTTTTCTTCTTTAAGCCTTTTTTCAGGACTCTCAAAAAAATTAAACTGATGAATGGCACGTTCTTCAGGAATTAAAGTTTTTGCGGTAACTCCCAGAAGTCGCAGCGGCACCGTCGGACTTTTATGAGCTGCTAGAAGTGCAATTGCTGTCTCTGCAATTTCTCGACTCAAATCAGTTGAGCGATTCAAGGTTTTAACCCGTGTATATGTTGTAAAATCAGGATATCTGAATTTTACCTGGATCGCCTGAGTCTTTAATTTCTTTCGCCTCAAAGAAAAAGCTATGTCCTCAGCGATAGCACGGATAATACGGCTTAAAACTGCGGAGTCATTAATATTCTCGCCGAATGTTTCTTCTGACCCCAAAGATTTCCGTTCGTAATCGACACTCACTTCTGATAAATCGATTCCTTTAGCTCTCTCCCGAAGCGACAAGATCGATGGACCAAAACGAGGAATCAACCACTCATCAGTTTTATTAACAAGATCCTGACAGGTTTTAAGACCACCCGTCTCAAGGGCCGTATAGGACTTCTCTCCAACCCCCGGAATTTTTTTAAGAGAAAGAGGAGCCATAAATTCAGATTCTTTCCCTGAATCAATTACAAGAAGGCCATTTGGTTTAGCAAAATCAGAGCCAACTTTTGAAACCAATTTACTGGTTGAAACTGCAACCGTTGAAGTTAATCCTCCGCTGCTTTTAAAAATACTTTCCTTCACTTTTTCAGCACTCTCGCGCCATGAAGAGTAGATTTTTTCGCATCCCGTGAAGTCGAGATAAGCTTCATCAATGGAAACCTGCTCAACGACCGGGGCAATTTTTTCCAGCGCAGAAAAAATCTGCTTTGAAATGCGTGTGTAATCGGAAAAAGAAGACCGAACGAAAATTAACTGAGGGCAAAGTCTTTTTGCGGTCACAGAAGGCATCGCTGACCGAACTCCGAATTTTCGTGCCTCGTAACTGGCCGAAGAGATGACCCCACGATTGCTAAGCCCTCCAACCACAACAGGTTTACCAATCAGGGAGGGATCTTTAAGCCTTTCCACAGCGACATAAAAACAATCCATGTCGACGTGGGCGATCCACCTCATGCCTGTACTTTCTTAAAGAGGAAAATGCGGTAGCTTTTGTATTTCTTAAACGTCAAAGCATCTTGTGCAGAATATTTTTGTTTTAAGAAAAGAGCTTTTTTTCCAACGAAGAACCTTAAAATTTTATAAACCGCCGGAAATTTTCTTTCGACGTATTCGAACAAAGCTTCAGCAACGGGAAAGGCGCGATTGCTCAAAATATCTTGGTAGATATCCATTGTAGGAGCCGTTTCTTGAGTGATATCGATGTCCTTAACAAGCTCAAAACCTTGTCTTTTAGCTTCAGCCAAAAATTCATTCAGGTTGTGTCCTGATTTGCTCAAATACGGATAATCCAAATCACGAACTTTAAAAAAGTCCGCGATAAGAACATGTCCACCCAGACGCAAATGTTTTTTGTGTTGAGTAAAACCCAAAGTAAAAGGAACATATTGACAAGATTCAGACATCAATACCATGTCGAATGCATCGGTAGGAACTTCTGTGACCTGTTCGTAGAGACCTTGAAAACGCTGAATTTTTCCACCAGTCGCTTCGTAAGTTTTGTTTAACATGAATGGATCTGGATCAACGCAGGTGACATCATAACCACGAGAGACAAGTTGTTTTGCTACTCCGCCCGCTCCGCAACCGACGTCCAAAACTTTTGTTACACCTTCAGTAGGAATTTGCGCGAGAACTTTTTGAACATATTCTTCTTGAGCAGCCGGAAGACCCGCCAAAGTTTTTGGGGCTTTCTCAAAAAAACCATAATGGAGATATTCGAGGCCAAAGAGTTTTTGAGCCAACCGAAGACCAATGTCGTTAAAGTAACTGCTTCTATATTTGGTTTGTTCCATTTGCATTACAATGAACTAAGAAAGGACTCTTTCTGGGTCAAAGGAAAAGCCCCTGACCTTGCGCGCAATCTGCTGAGATTTCAATGGGGTGAAGGCTTATTCTAGAAAAAGTGAACTTATTTTAATAGGAAGAAAGCATACGCATGGCGCATCTGGCATAAAATGATCTTTTAGAAATGTGGACTGCATGAAATCCATTAGAAAGTTAGCCTCAGATGCATTTGAACATGACATTTTTACTCTTGCCGCCGCTCTTGCGTTTTATTCTGCCCTTTCATTAGCTCCCCTGCTTTTAGTCACAATTTTTACAATCGGCCTCATTGGAATCCAAGCGCAAAATGAATTGCTGGAACAAGTGCGTATTTTGATGGGAATTCAAGCATCGGAAGCAATTGCGATTATCATTCAAAGCACGGGTACTCACCCTAATTTAAACTCCGCGGCCGGAATCGTCGGAATTCTGACGCTTCTCTTTTCTGCGAGCGCCGTATTTGGACAATTGCAATCTTCCTTAAATGTCATTGGAGGAGGTTCAAAAAAGAAAATTAAATCTGAGGTTTGGGATTACGTAAAAAAACGATTTTTCTCGATTGGTCTCGTTCTCGCTTTTGCTTTTTTAGCTATGGTTTCACTCATTGCAAATGCTCTTATTACGATGGTACTCGCGAACACCGGCGATCTTCTGAAGCTCACAAATTTTTTCGGCTCTCTTGCGATTTTTGCTCTACTTTTTGCTCTGATCTTTTTTTATCTTCCTGATAACAGAGTCAACAAAAGAGCCGCCCTGTGGGGTGGGCTTATTACTGCGACTTTATTTACAATCGGAAAACACTTCATTGGGCTTTATTTGGGTTCAAGTGCGATTGGCTCGGCTTATGGAGCAGCAGGATCCTTGATTATTCTTCTCGTTTGGGTTTATTACTCTTCTATTATTTTATTTCTCGGTGCTGAGATAACTTATGTTTTAGGAGAGACGAGTAACACGACGATCAGAGCTCATTCGGTGCAGTGATCTAAAGTTGAGTTTTTCAGACAAAGTGCATGCATTCCGCAATCGGGACTATCGCGCCCATGCTAAACACTCCTTTAGGACATTCTTCGCGTGCGTTACTTGTATTTCACAATAAGGACTCCTGGCCAGGACGGCCAGGAGTGAACCCTCTCATGGACGGATCAGCCATGCGAACAACAAAGAAAACTTTTAATCCCAAGAAATTAGCGTTGCCGCAAATCCAATACGATCTACAATAAACAAACAATGCAGACCCTTCATACTCAAAAGCCTGATTTCTCGAAAATAATCTACGCTCCCCTAACTCTTCAAGTTGGAACCGTGAACCTCATTACTGAAGCTCTCGCAATTCCTCCATCTTTTTTTGAGACTTCTAAAACATACTGGCACGGAAATACGTTGGAAACGGCGCTGCAGCGCTTGGATGGACTTCTCATTGAATCAGAAGAAGATAATCGGGACTTCCCCAGACAATATATCGAAAATGGCGAACTTAAATATGCCAACGCTCTTTCAAAATCTTTTCGGGTTGCCAATCTAACCTGTGTTCCTGATGAACCTGCCAGTCGGCACCAGGCTGTGAAATTTGAGAATGATGATTTTATTCGCTTGCGAATGAAATACGCGGGACTTTGGAAACTCCGAGATGAAATTCACGCTCCTCAAATTAAAAATTTAATTCTATCTTTGCCGTTTGATCATCTTTCTCTTGTCCGACTCTGTGTCTACGAGGATGGATGCTTTACACCCGCGCACGTCGATGAACCGAGTCAGAAATATAAAAAGGCGGGCTATCATATTATTAATATTATTTTAGAAGCTGGACAAGCGCAGATGGTTCTTAAAGCGAATGGTAACGAGTTTAAATGTCCAGACAGGGCCTTTCTTTTTGATTTTTCTTATCCTCATGGCGTTCCCAAAGTGCAAGGTCGTAGAATCCTTCTCTGTATTGAAGGGAAAATAAATGAAGCAGAGCTTTCGAAACTTATTAAATGGCCTGAAGTTGTTTGGTCCAAGTAATTAGGGAGCCAACGTTAAAAGGCTTGGTAAGACATCTTTTCTACTTAGAACTTCAAAGACATAATTGGCCACGAAATCAGGTTTAAGTTTTTCGCAGTGGATATGGGCAATTGCCGGAGTATCCATTTTCCCCAGTTTTAAATTCACAATCTGACATTTCCTTCCGTGTTGCTTCTCAGCTTGAACGGAAGCGATATCCAGAGCGGCCTTGTAAACTCCGTATTTCATTTGCACGCTGGGAAGCTCAAAGTATTCAGGAGCCCGGGAGCTAATATTGAGAATTATTTTTCCTGGTCGTGTTTTCCAGGCTTCGAAGATTTCAAAAAACATTTCAAGTTGACTCGAATCCTGCCAATTAAAAGCATTATTTATAAAAAGATCCGCATCGAAACTTTCTTCAATAATTCTTTTACGATTTTCAGGTTTTGAGATGTCATACCCATTAGTGCGACTGAATCCCAAACATTCGTGACCCGCTTTTTCTCCGGCTTCTTTAAAGGCTTTTCCTAAACCGGAAGAGTGCCCTGTAATTGCGATTTTCATTTTAGAACCGACCTTGCATCGACGACTGACTGTCGAGACTTATTAAGATGTGAGTTAATACTTTCATGAATAACGAGCGACAGATCTTTCTCACCCGGCTCCAAATCATTTTTTTTATAAAACTCCGACCACACAGGAATATCTAAATTCATTTGTTTATGAATTTTGAGAGGTTCTTGAGAAAGAGTCGAAAATTTTCCAATGTCTAGAACGCCATCTATAAAAACATACCCACGCAAGTAATTTCTCGATTTAACACCGTGGAGGCAATGTACGTCGTTCATAAAATAGCCATGGCCCTCAGATGTCACGTAGATCTCCTTGTTGTCTTCGACCGTATAAAACGGAGGGTCCTCGATTTCTGATTTTAAGTTCTCTGAAACCGGAAGGAAAAGACGCCAATAAGTATTTTCGGAGCCAGGGCCACGAGGATGATTGGATTTTTTATGCATTCGAAAATCATAATGGGCGCGCAAGCCAGGATTTCCTTTTTCCCAGATCTGAAATGAAATCGTTCCGACTATTGAAAAATACTCTTCCGCC
>JBFWYS010000068.1:0-11346 GCA_050186175.1 Pseudobdellovibrionaceae bacterium | reverse complement strand
ATCTGCATTTACTTTTGAAGGGGCGCCATAATGAGAAAATTTCTTTTCCTCTTGAGACTGAGGAAGTTAGAGTTCCGACAAATCTGGGTTCATTAAAAAAATGCCAATCGGCCCAAACTTCAATTTGTTTCATTGTTTGTTCCCTTAGAGGCCTGAATAGTTTTTGATTTTTTTGAGGCAGATTTCTTTGTTGTCGTTAATTCCAAATCTTGAAGTTTTCGTCCGAGTAGATCGGACTGAGCAATAAGACTCACATGATCTGCGATACCCAAAGAGTGAAGGACATTGGCTATGGCTCCAATACTGACTCCCGCTCCACCTCTTTCAAGAGTCATGACTGTATTCACAGATAGTCCCGCCCGTTGAGCAATCGCACGAATTGAAAGGTTGCGTCTTAAACGTGCCATTTTGATATTGTCACCCATCTGTTTTAGGTGACGCTTTGCAAGTGGTGAAATTGACACACTTTTTTTCATGTCTCATCCTTTAATTAATACAATATCGGCATTTTGTATCATTTAATTGAATATCAGGCTATTTCAGATTTCTTAAAACATCCAATTAATTAATACAAATCTGGCACTTTGTATTAATTAATTGGATGTTTCATCTAGTTTCGGAGGCCTTAAAATAAGGTTAACGGTCCCTGCTTAGGGATAGTTTGTCGGCGTTCTTGCCGGCGAGTGATTAGTGTATCCAGCTTAGGCGTTTTGGCATGACCAGACGCGAGACTTAAAAGGAAACATTCTAGAAAGGATCCAAATCTAGGAAGACCTCTGTCAAAGGTTCGACAGCTACTAGTAAACATTTCTACATTTATTGGCCGCTGCCTTCGGCGTAGCAAAGGTTTCTTTCATGAACTGTTTGAATTTTCTTTCGTTTTTAGACTCGTTCCAAGTCTTGATTCCGTCGACGAGCATCTTAATCGTAAGAACTTCTGACTGCGGACTGAGTTTTGCCATTGCCATCATTTCTTTAACTATGACTTCTGGAGAGAATGCAGGGTGATTGTAAAGGTCTGCTGCCGAAATTTTTTCTACGCGCATTTTTTTAATTAAATATTCAGCGAGAATGCCAACGACAGTTGGTGTTGCCATTGAGGTTCCCGACATGCGCACTCGATCGATCGGCTCATTGGCTTGGACAAGAATTCGCAGCGATTTAAGAACATCCATAATATATTCTTTTTCCCTATCCGCTATTTGGTCTTCAACAGTGGGCTCACCACCCATTTTCAATCTATTAACACGGTCAGATATCTGGTCAGTAGCAATGAGACCTTTTGCCATTTCCAAACTTCGAAACTTTGTCTCAAGGAGTTTATCAACACGAGAGATGTCTTTGGCCGGCACGAGCGACATGATTTCTTCACCGGTAGAAAAAATTTGCGGAATTCTAGGGTCAATCAAAATATTTGTGAACGGTGTGAGAGTTCCATTTTTATTAATACTTGAAACAGCGAGAACATTTCTTGTGGAATTGTTCGGAGCCTCTGGAAGACCCTTTTCTTTTGCCAGCTTTAAGAGGCGCGGCGAGGTAATTCCAACAGGGAAAGCACTTTTTGAAACACCGTCGACCCAGCCTCCATCATTTCCTGTCGCGACGACAAATAGAGTTCCTTTCGCTTTCTCCTCGATCGTTTGCCCTACCTTGTAGCGCGTAAACTCACTGAAGAGATCTTGCACATATGAGCTTAACCTGGCATCGAGCGAGTGATCTTTTTTGAACGTCAATCCAAGAGAGACATTGGCCAGTTTTACTTTATTTTGTCCTGCTGCTTCGACGGCCTTTAGAACCTCATCAATAAAAACAGCATTAAGGGTATTGGCTTCTAAATATTTTCGGAGTTCACGTTTAATAACGTTGTCAGATGCCCTAACATCGCCATATTCGGCCGCAATCACTTTTTTGAGTTCTTGAATGAGAGGAGATTCCATCCATTTTTCAAAGTCTGTTAAAAAGCGGTCTACGATTTCTGCCTTTCGATCTTGAGCAACAGTGATGGTGGATGTTGTCACACGAATTGGAAGAATACGAACATTGGGATCTTGTTTTGCAATCACACCGGCTACGTGTGTTCCATGGCTATTTGTATTCCCTTCCGCCGAAAGGTACGGATGTTCCGTGCGGTAAACATGACGGCGAATGTTCGAGCGCATTTTGTTATAGGCATCTGGATCATTTTTAAGCTCGTCGATCAGCTTACCGGCATGAGCCAAAGATTGAATCTGTTTTAGGCCGGCTTCAAGCGTTTGTTTTTCTTTTTTGGTGGTCTTAGGATCTTTGAGTTTTTCTTTGAAGTCACTCGCCAGCTCTTCTGCATATAGCTCCAAAGATTGACCGATTGAGAGGCCTTTGTATTTTTCGATTCCCTTGAACATAGCCTCAAATCTATTTATCGGATCGAAAGTGTCGATCCCCCATTTTACGAAACTTAGATTTTTCTGTAGAACACCGAATACTTCGGCCTGCGTGATTTTGACTTCTGGCTTTTGAGCCTGCAAGAAAGTTTGAAGATTTTTAATATTTCGATCGTAACTTAAGTCTTTATTAATTTTTTCAAAGGACTCATTCACCGCTTGAATAAATTTATCAACGTGTTCGAACTTCCCGAGCGAATCCAAAGCTTTGATTCTGTGGTTCGTTGGATTTAAGCTCCAGCCATGGATCATCTCATATTTCATTTCCGCACTTTTTGTTTCAAGATTTTGAGGATTTATAAACTCGCCTTTTGCCTTTAATACCTTGTAGCTTTCAAGTGTGCGGCCTGAGTTATCTCTGATCTGTTCAAATGTTAGGAGACCAATATTCTCAAGGTTAAGATTTGCAAAAAAACTCGAGCGAAGATCTGGATCATTTTGGATTTTTTCAAGAAGAGTTTGCGCAAATAGATCATTGGTTTTTTTTAGCACAGCAAGCGGACTTTCAGGAGGGTTGACAATTTTGCCATCACGGATCGATTCGGCACCGAAGGCAAAAAATGTAGGATCGACATACACATGACTGCCTGAAGCTCCATGACCCATAATATCGATTCCAGCACCGGCAAGATGACCATCGGTCGCACGGTATTCAAGTTGAGCTCTGAGATCTGGATGAGCTACATCAACTCCACTATCGATCACAGCAACGCGAAGAAGGTCTTGTCGAAGAGCATCTTTCTCAATTCGCTCTAGAATTTTTTCTTGTTCTTTAACCGGAATCTCGCGCATTTGCGCACGGATCAATTCAAGTTGCCGCGGAAATTTTTTGGCCCAAAATGTATCTGCGGGATTCTGAGAGATGAGTGCTTTACAAGCTGTAAGAAAAAATAAAGCAACAATAGCTATTTTTTTTGGGCTTAACTTCATGAGAGTCTCCTGTCTTCCTGACTTCATCTTTTTGAGAGGCAAGGAATATACTCCCCAGGTCAAATGAGTTCGAAATGATAGACTTTTTGGGGGGGCCACTCCGGAAATTCCCTTAAACGCGTGCAAGCGTATTAAAAATCGACAGGTAGAGGACGAAAAAAACCTGGGTGTGGTCACCCAGGTTTAAAAGGCAGAATCAAAATCCAAAGATAGCGTGTGTTTTACTGAGTAGGCCCTAGATTTGCATTGCTTATAAAACGGCTTTTATCTACCGCAGCCTTGATCTTGGAAAGATCAGACAAAACTAGATTTTGACATCTAAACTCAAGGAAAAGGAGTCTTATGTGAAAAAGTTAGCCCTTTCAATTTTAGCGACAGTCGCACTCTACTCACTGAACATATGGGCCCAGCCTCCGGCTGAGACGGAGCGCTTTAAACTTCAAGAATCAGCCGGGCAATTTGAGATCTGGGATAAAGAAAAAAATGAACGCTTTGGAAGCGTAAGCAAAACAGCTGCAAATACGATCTTCTATCATTGGGGTTCGTCTAGATTAACCGATTACTTGCAGGCCGAAGGCAAAGTCCCCGCGACAGTTGTCGAAAAAGGAATCGATGAAAACTATGGTCATGCCGGTGGCGGGTTCTACATTTCTGAGTCCCCTTTAGATTCGGCAAAGTTCGGAGACTCTTTGAGTGTCGTTAAAACTACTTCCGAAACTACAACTTTAATTATAGATCGAGTTTATTCTGAAACTCCGTTCATCCTGGCCCAAGAAGAAGCCGAAAAAATTGTTCGCCAGTTGGTGCAGTTAGGCATTCAAGGCATCAGCGTGAAATACCCAGAGTCTGATGCACGCTTTGGATTTCCATGGCTCAATATCGTTGATGCGGCACCAATGCAGAAGGCCCGCGCAGGAAAGTTAAGTGATATTATTTCTTATTTGGAGCAAAACAAAAACGATCTCGATTCTATGTTCAAGGCTTACGGCAATGTAGGGATTATTTCCGTTCCGATCACTTACTATGACTACTTAAATCAATCGAAGCAGCTCCAAGCAATGATCGAAGCAAATCCTAACTCTGCTGCCGAACTTAAAACTCTTCAAGCCTGGTTAAATGGGGAAGACCTCTTCGCAGGAAATCCAATGCTTACTGCTCTTCCTGAAGGATCTCAAAAAGAAGCATTTAGCAAAATGCTCAAAGATAAACTTCACTCAAAACTCTTACCATCACTTAAAAAGGCAGCTTTTATGGAGTCGGATATTCCGGGCTACGAGGACTCCCAACTTTGGATGCGCGTTCAAGATCAATTTCCTGAAGTCTACGAAATTTATAAAACCGAAAGTCAGAAGCGTCGTAAATGAGAGCCCCCCTACCCTATTACTGCTAGATCAAAACAGACGTTGCGTGGTCTGCTACTTTTCCATACTAAAAGTAGCAGATAAGTCGACTTTCTAAGTGCCCCTTGAAAGCTATCTCTAGCCGTGTCATTTAGGTGTGCATAAGACCATGCAACGAATTGAAGCGATGGCGTAGGAGATACAATGAAATTATTGAAGGCCACTACAGGCATCATTTTCTTATTAGTAAGTCAGAATGCACTTTCACAATCCTGGTTTCCAGAAGCATGGCCAGAAGGTTCATCTGCTAATTGTGATTCGCCATGGACCGGTTTATCTCGGTATTATCCGTCTGAAGAACTGAAGAGTCATACTCTTTTTGCCAATGCAAAATGTGCTGAAAAAGTTCTTTCAAACCTGTTACCCGACAAAAAGCTATTGCTAGAGACAATAAACACACCCGGGGTCAATGTTCACCTTGAGTATTATGATTTGAATCTAGCCAATGAATGCGGAGGCTTGAAGCGAACATCGCTACGTTTTGAAATAAGCAAGGGTCCTGAAACGGCTATCGCCAGATTTAATGTCGGCGACAAGTACTTCGTAAAACAAGTTGATGTCAGTTCCTGTTTTTAGAACGGACTGAGGGAGGAATTTGCTTTGAGAGTTCTGTTTTTCAGCAAAGTGCGGAATTCAGGATTCATTTAGGTCATTCTCACAACTCAATCTATAACCAATAGGAACCAATATGAAATTTCGCCTTTTATTCTTACTTGCGACAATGTGCTTGAGTCTTGAAAGTTATAGTACTCCTAACTTTCCTTCTGATGCGCTGAAATTCTCTTGCGAATTTAAGAGAGGGATTTTTGGAGACATCGGGAATTCACCCGATGCTCCCTATACACCGGACAAAGTTTACGTTTCTTTTTCACCCAATGGTGAGTTTCTGTCAGCCGTTCGTGTTCTTGATGAACCGTTGAGAAATGGAGTGAAAAAAATTGAACTCAATACTCAAAACGCAAAACTGGAATATGCCAAGGAGACGGATAGCTACACCTACGCTTTCGTTATTCGAGACCTAGGCGAGGGCTTGAGCGCAGCCATTTCATTTCGGGTGGCTACATATCGTGGAGTCAAGCTAACCCCTTTACAGTCAATGGTAGCGATTGAATTTCCTGAAGTTGCTCACCTTGCAGGAAAACTAAGATTTCAGTTTCATAACTCTAAATTCCCGGCCACTTGGACTGAAGTCTTTACCTGTAAGCCGACTGAACATGCTTGCCAATAATCGTCCAAAATCATGCAGCTTTTTAACTCTAGGGTACGAAGTCACTTCACTTTATGAGTGCCCCGCAAAAATCAAAAACACCGGATACCATTACGCCCGACCAACGTCTTGGTTCGCTTGTCTCCCTATCCCACTTCTGACAGACTGAGTTCCATGAAAAAATTAAACTTAGTCAGCGTTGGGAGTGTTCTTCTGCTGTTATGCGGTTGTGCTCAACTCCACCATGTACAAGTCGGTGAAATTGATGCCCGCAAAGGCGAACTTAAGCCTTTTG
The DNA here is from genome assembly GCA_050186175.1 of Pseudobdellovibrionaceae bacterium. Lineage (GTDB taxonomy): Bacteria > Bdellovibrionota > Bdellovibrionia > Bdellovibrionales > Bdellovibrionaceae > JBFWYS01. The sequence continues at coordinate 5,094 of JBFWYS010000068.1, read as the reverse complement.
AAATCAAAGTGAGTGAGACCGGTGTTGATCTGAATGACGTCAAGGCGATGTCGCGCGCCACGATGTCGAAAGAGGGATCTAATTCTGTTAAGTCTGTGATGGAAACGATCCAGTATTTTCAGATGGGACCTAAAACAGGCGCGGGTGTCTTTAGCTACGCCTATGCTAACAATCTAGAAAAAACTCTGAGAAAAGAATGTCCCTCTGGAAGAGTCACAGGCCTATTGATGATTCGTGAAGCAAGAAAATATCCGGTGATTTCTGGAGAAATTGTAAAAGTAAAAGGTTACTGTCAAATTGGAGATGCAACATGAAGTTTTTAGGACTGGCTTTGATGGCTATTTTAATGAGTGCGTGCACCAGCTTGAATACGGTGTCGCTAACTTCTATTCCATCGAATCGTACAAATAAGATTACGGCCGAAGGCTCTCGGACTATTTTCTTAGGCTTCAATTTTGACAATGATTTTGTTGATCGCATGAATGACGACCTCAAAAATCAATGCCCGAATGGGATGGTGTCAGGAATTCTGACTAAAGACGAAGTTGTAAATTATTTTTTAATGATCGTGTACAAACACAGAGTTACAGCTACTGGTTTTTGTATGAAGCCTAATCAGGCGAAAAATGATTTTGCTAAGAAAAGAAATCCTTCATCGGGCAACGTAAACGATGATTTCTCAGATGAGATGTAAGATGAAAAAAATCTTAGGACTTTCCGCTCTTGTTGTTTCACTTAGTGCGTGTACTCACAGTGTTCACTTGGTGAATTTTTCTGACTATCGCCCCTATGTAGAATTAAGCCGAGGTCGCGAAATCGAAGCCAAGTCTGAACAGTTTGTGGTGATGAGTTTTGCGGGGCAGACTGACTACGTTGAAGAGGCTTACAATAAAATGCTTCAGCAATGCCCGCAGGGAACTATTTCAGGGATCAGCACTCAATTTGTGACAAGCCATGGCTTCTTTTCGTGGACCAACAAGATCTTAATGAAGGGACTTTGCTTGGATAAAAAGGTTGCGAGTAAATAAAGTTTTCTCTTGTGCATCTTGTTCAATGAGCTCTCCCGGAAGCTGCGTGTTTAACGGCCGTACAATTCAGAGTGGCAGTTACACCTACGCCTACAACACTGTAAATTCAGTTTGTTATGGTGAGGTTAGAGTGTGTAACAAGGGAGTTCTCTCTGGAAGCTATGCTTATTCAACATGCGGAAACAAATAGCGCGAGCTCGTCTAGAAAGAATTTGCAAAGGGCCGGCTGGAAACAACCTACATGACCAGAACGGCAGCCTTAAAGTATCTCTTATATTGGGGGCAAAATCATTGCCCCTATAATTTTGGTTAGGTCTCCGCTTTTCATCCCTACCTTCTTGAAGTCCTAAGTTCGAGGAAAAGAATTAACCAGGGAACTACTAGCATTTCAGAAATTTGTACATGGCAGGTATATATTTTTGTCCTGCCAAAATTGTATCCTGTAAAATGGCCTACGATCAGTGTATAAATGGCTGGTGGAAAAAGAGAATTGAAAGCGGAGGAGAATAAAATGCAATATATGCTGAACCTATTGTCATTGTTGATCGGACTGAACGCTTGGGCCCTGGGGCCAATACCCAACGGTGAATACGTAGGAACAACGAGATGCGCGCCAAATATGAGTGACGAATCAAAACCTCAAAGTACAATCATCATCTCAGACACAACGATAAAATCGAATTCACAAGTAAATGAATTTGTAATTGAGCCGAGCGGTTTTTTTAGAATGAATGCGATTGAAGGTGTTACCGGAGGAGGCCTTGGTCACTTCACTCAAGATGGACTCCATTATGAGGCCCTCTTCCATTTTCCTGATGAAGACGCAATGATATCTATTCAAGGTGAAGATACATTTCGTTACAGTGAGGGAAAGTTATACCACGAATCTACGGTGTCTCTCGGAAAAGACGGAAAACTCCAGTGCCATGGCGAATTTTTGAAGGTCCGATAGAAGTAGATATTGCAGATCTGCGAAAGCCCATTTAACAACCCTTACTTTTTATCCCACCAAATTTGATGATTTTTCAAATTTGGTGAAGATTTGAATAGATTGTGTCTATTCATGTTATTCATTCTTCTGAAATCAAGGAGGGCTCTAATGAAACCAGCGAATCTATTGCAGATAATGACCTTGGCTCTGGTCGCATTTCCAACGATGGGTCTTTCAGCGACTCCACAGTCGAAGCTCGACATCGTGAAAACAGAGACCTTTGTAAATCAAAACTGTGCACCGACTGACTCTTGTGGGTTGCAAGCTTTTGATATTGAAATCTCCGTTAGTCGCACCACGGATGCCTTCGGAGTCATATCGCAAGGGTCAAATATGGTTTCTTCTTACCAAACACAGACTCTCTCGCAACTCGAGGACTATGCGATCGTGCAGTTCATTCGAGGATGTAGTTATGGTAGTCAAATGGCAGAAGGCAAAGTCGAAAAATTTTTGAATGTAAGACGGGATTTTTTCGGACTTCAAAACGATTACACATTTTTACATCCGAACTGGGTCATAGACTCTGTGGATTTAGATCCCGTTTATGCAAGCACCCCGACCGGGCGGCATGCGTCTTATATGAACGTTAAGCCCAGGATCCCTGCTATAAGTAGTGATTACTGGAGAAAAGATTTTTACTGGATACAGGATCCCGCTTCTCCGCGACTCTATGTTTTCGACTCACCAACGCCGGCATCGATTGATCCCAACACCGACCGACTTAATCGGGTTGCGACCAACGTCTCCATGGGTTTCAAAACCTGTATCTTCAGAAGTAAAGATGTCCCGCCAAGGGTCAGTCCTACATGGGATGGGGACGGAAAAGCTTTGCATTGCTTTGAGTGGACGAACTCACATGCCGTTGATTTAGCTTCGGAGAAAATCAATTCATCCGGCGGCTTAGATCCGATCTGTCTGCGTGAGCGGGCTGAGAACGAGGAAAAACAACAGGACTTGAACATCTCTCAGGACATCAACAAACCCTTGTCGCCAGATTTTAGTATTAAGGGAAGCCGCCCAAATTTTTTCTGGCAACCACAAATTTCTGTAACTCGAATGGATGAGGTTTCTATTGATGCGAGAGGCGCTATATCTGAAAAGATTTTTAGGCCCCTAAAGTCCGTTAGTTATCGGCCTGTTTATAACAACACTCGAGGCTTGGTTAAAAAAATTAGCCTCAATTTTGTTGTCGAAGAAGGAACCGCTTGGGACAAACCTGGAATGATGGCTGAGCAGCTTCGTAAGGTTTCCGAAGTCTTCAGTCAATGTGGAGTAGAAATCCAGGCCGCAAATGTTTATCGTGCACAGTTTCGCCCTGAGGCTCAGAAAATGTTGCGGGCGGGGTCGTTAAACTCTGGGCCTCCTCCGAGTGTCGAAATGATGAAGTATATTTCCATGGAAAGGCCAATTGGAATTCTGTTTGGAGATGAAAACAGAGAGACGATTTTAGCAACGACTCGCTCGATGGTGGACAAGCTGCCAAGTTGGGCCCCGCAGGTTGATACAGTTTGGTTGAATCAACGCGCGGTCAAGCACTTCGGCGAACAGGCCTGGAAACAGAACTACACAGCGCTGGCGCACGAACTCGCTCACGTTTTGGGTAATCTCGATCATACTTACACCAAAGATTCGAATCTAATGAGCTCAACGTTTGATCAGGGGATCGGCAAATCAGGTGACCTCACACCGGGTCAGTGCGAAGCAATCCGAGCTTTTTAATACAGCCGCAATGGAATTTGGTGGGAACGCTGAAGACGGAGCAAGAAGTTTCCACGCACACCCATCTCTGAACGAGGTTGTGCGTAAGGCGACGCTCGCTCTCTAAACGAACGAGCCAAATGTAGGATCTTAGTACCAAGCTCGGGGAATTGCAGCATCACATTTAAAGTAAAGAGAATAGCCAATTTCCTTCCGCATAGACTCGGACTCTGTTGTCATTTGAAGGCCTTTGCGATCCTCAGTATCATTGTTAACTCCCCAGCCGCCTCTTCCAGGCGCATAGAGTGCAAAATAGTTAGAAACGGTGGCTCTTCTTAAAACTGTGTCTCGGATTTTCTTCTCATTCTTGTAGACAATTCCGTAGAAGATTCTTCCTTCGGCATCATATCCTCCGTCCTTCAATGTCAGATCGACACCCTTGTTTTCTGTGTCTTTGCAGATCAAAATCTTGCCTTCTGCAGAAGGTGTTCGCTCCTCCATTTTTACTTCGACATTTTGATTAGGAGATTTGGACGTTGAGCTACATGCCGAAAGACCGAGAGTTCCCGAAATAAATATTAATGCCTTAAAAAATGATCTCATGCTACCTCCTAGAAGCTTGTTGAATGCCAGTTCTAGAATGTCCGTAAAAAAACAAAAGTCATAGTTAAAAATACTCGCACGCGACCAAAGCCAATCTTTGACATTTTCACCAAATTCTTGACCCGTCCCTCTAAAATGAAATTGAGTATGGACGCGAGTTTTAAACGATTGATGCTGCACTAAAAGTGAGGATTTGAACAGTCTATGATGACACACGAAGGAATTGGATTGGTACATTTTACCTTTAGCCACTCGCAGAAGTTTACCAAGCGCTTCAGTTCTGCTATGAGTCCGAAACGCAACGTCCATATTCCTATTTGGGGGGATTTTCCATGAAAGCATTATTCGGATCGCTCATTTCGTTGTTTTTTTATAGTGGCACTGTAAGCGCCCTGATGAAGACACCTCAGGCATTTTGCGATGAGAAGAAATCGTATTTAACTGCTCAACTTTCGAATGGTGAATCGCCTGAAGATTTCACTGCTGCTGTGCTCAAGAATTCAAAAGCGATGCTTCTGATTGGTGAAGAGCATGGCCAAGACTATGGTCCTGAGAAATTCACGAGATACCTTCCAATCGTGCAGCGACACGCACCCACTTACAACTGCCTGGCATTGGAAAACTTTGGCCCGGAACACGTAGAGATGTTCCGCCAATTTAATGCAGGCAATGATCAATTGCTGGATGCATCTTCCGATATGAGCCCTGCCCAACGGAGTAGTTTTCGATACTTGCGTAGCAACGGATTTAAAGTGCTTGCCGTCGATGACAGAT
>JBFWYS010000067.1:0-11456 GCA_050186175.1 Pseudobdellovibrionaceae bacterium | reverse complement strand
GCTAAAGAACATGAAGATTCTCTCGACTTTCGCGAACGGTGATCTCGAAAAAGTAGAAAAAACAGATGAGATCATTAAACCTTCTCAAAGTTCAGAAACCAAAGGTATAAAAACCCGAATTCCCGCTCAAAGACCTCCCCCAGCCGAAATGACCTCAAAATTTAATGCATTGATCTTAAATGAAATGGCCCACTCAGCGGTTTTATTAGCCCAATTCTGGGATCAGATTTATGAAAAGTCTGGAAAGCCAAATCTAACAGACTATAAGAGCTACAAATATCCCTTCACTCCAGAATTTGTGCCCGTCGATTACCTCCTATAAGAGGAGAACAGTCGGCGGCGGGGCTAGGTCGCAGTTATGGCCTTAAATGATTCGACGACGAGCGAGGCTCCGCCGATAAGAAAGCCATCGACATTCGGCAACGATCCCAATTCTTTTGCGTTGTCAGCCTTTACGCTGCCACCATAAAGAACTGGGATTTTTTGTGCGGCGTCTTCGGAGCCGATTTGTGCCAGAATTTTTCGGCACTCAAGATGAGCATCTGCAACTTGAGCTGGAGTTGCTACTTTTCCTGTTCCGATTGCCCATACTGGTTCGTAGGCCACGATCAACGGAAGTCGCAGATCTGCGAGTCTTAAACATTCAAACAATTGATCTCTTAAAACATCATTCGTTAGATTTTCTTCTCTTTGTTTTAAAGATTCGCCAATACACAACATAGGAGTCATTTCTAGCTTTTGCAGAGCTGCTACTTTTTGCGCGATCAATTCGTTTGATTCGCCAAAAAGAGTTCGTCGCTCTGAGTGACCAACCAATCCAACTTGGGCTCCAAGTTCTTTCACCACTCTTGGCGAAACCTCACCTGTAAAAGCTCCTTGCGCTTCGAAGTGACAATTCTGCGAGCCATAACGAATTTGCGAACCCTTGCAAGATTCCGCAACGGCTTCAAGGCATGGACTCGAAGGAAACAAAATAATTTGTGCATGTACAGATTCAGGACAGGTCGAGCGAACTTCTTTTACAAAGCTTCGTGATTCCGACGGTGATTTATGCATTTTCCAGTTCGCCGCAAAAATAAGTTTTTTCACTTCTTTGTCTCCTGTTCTGCCCGAAGGCGAAGGTCAAAGCTGCTTAACAGAGGAATTACAAAACGGGTTGAGACGCGTTGATTTTAGAGCGCAAAACCTCAAGACCCGGCAAGCGATCTCCTTGCAAATACTCAAGACTCGCTCCACCACCCGTAGAAATATGAGTCATCTTACCAGCGTATCCAGATTGTTCAGCTGCCGCTGCAGAATCTCCACCGCCCACAATCTTAAGTCCTTTTGATTCAGCAACAAGTTTTGCTAATTCAAAAGTTCCTTTTGAAAACGCAGGAGTTTCGAAAATCCCCATTGGACCATTCCAGAAAATAGTTTGAGCTTCTTTAATCGCAGCCGCAAAGTTTTTAAGAGTTTGCGGCCCTACGTCCACGCCAAGCGTTCCCTCTTCGATTGCAACTCCAGAAGTCGTCGTTCCAGAAGTATCTGCAATTGAAGTTGCAACCATATGATCGACCGGAAGCAATAAAGTTTTTTTACGAGCTTCCATCCGAGCAATCATTTCTTTTGCGTAACCAACCTTATCAGCTTCAACCAAAGATTTTCCAACTGGATTGCCTTGCGCCTTTAAAAAAGTATAAGCCATAGCTCCGCCGATAATAAATCCATCGACAACATCAATAAGTTTTTCGATAACCGGGATCTTATCAGAAACTTTCGCTCCACCTAAAATAGCAAGATATGGTTTTTTAGGACTGTCGACCAGCCCATCCAACATTTGGATTTCTTTTTCAATTAAGAATCCCACCCCCCGTTGGTTAGGTTGTAACATTGCCGGAAGGGCCTCGATTGTTGCGTGAGCACGGTGGCTCGCCCCAAAAGCATCGTTAATATAAATATCTGTGAACGAAGCAAGCTGTTGAGCGAACTCCTGGCTGTTTTTTGTTTCGCCTGGTTCGAATCTTACGTTTTCGAGCATCAACATTTGATTGCTCTTAAGGGTATGCAAAAGACCCTTTACAGCTTCAGAAGTCGGCTCTTCAACCAGAAGAACTTCTTTTTTCAAGAGTTCACTGATTCGAGCCGCTACTGGCTCAAGAGAATATTCTTTATCAGCGCTTGTCTTCGGCCGGCCCAAGTGAGAAGCCAAAATTAATTTTGCGCCTTGCTCAAGAGCATATTTGATGGTCGGCAAACTTGCTGTGATTCGGGTTTCATCAGTTATTTTTCCATCTTCAAGGGGAACGTTCAAATCCAAACGCAAAAAAACTTTTTTGTCTTTAAGGTTAAAATCTCGAATTGTCTTAATACCTTTAAGCCCGCGCATTTTGTACTCCGATGGTGCAAAAAAAAGGAGATCTACGCGATCTCCAGAATCAAAAAATTAGAGACCTTTTTCAGTCATATGTTTAGCCAGATCGAGCATTCTGTTTGAAAATCCCGTTTCGTTGTCGTACCAGCTAAAAACTTTTGCCATTCTTGTTCCAGAAACCATTGTGCAACCAAGATCTACGATCGAGCTCAATTGATTTCCGTTGTAATCAACACTCACGAGTTCTTTTTCTTCAACTCCGAGAATGCCTTTCATCTTTCCGTTAGCCGCTTCTTTAAGAGCCGCATTGATCGCTTCAACAGTGACATCTTTGGAAGCTGTAAAAGTTAAATCAACAAGGCTCACATTCGGAGTCGGAACCCGAATTGATGTTCCGTCAATTTTTCCTTTTAGCTCAGGCAAAACCAAACCAACTGCTTTGGCAGCCCCAGTAGAAGTTGGAATCATCGATACAGCCGCAGAACGAGCTCGGCGTAAATCACTGTGAGGAGCATCCAAAATTCTTTGGTCATTTGTGTAGGAGTGAATTGTTGTCATCAAACCGCGCTCGATACCAAAGGATTCATGAAGAACTTTTGCTAAAGGAGCTAAGCAGTTTGTTGTGCAAGAAGCGTTACTGATCACGTGGTGTGAACCTGGATCGTAAGCCGTGTGGTTAATTCCCATAACAACCGTGAGGTCAGCACCATCAGCGGGAGCAGAAACCATCACACGTTTTGCGCCACCCTTAAGGTGCAACATGAAATCTTCTTTTTTCTTAAAAGCGCCTGTGCACTCAAGAACGATATCAACTCCCCAATCCTTCCAAGGAATCTCCGCAGGGTTTTTGATCGCCGTGTGGGGAATTTTTTGTCCGTTCAAGAGAATATGTTTTTCGTCGTGACTCACATCGTGACGAAAAATCCCGTGAGAAGAGTCATATTTCAAAAGGTGCGCCGAAGTTTCTGTGTCACCTAAGTTGTTGATCCCAACAACTTCAACTCCTGTTTGAGCAAGACGTTCAACGCTAGCACGAAAAAGAACACGTCCAATACGACCAAACCCATTAATCCCAACTCTTACTTTTTTCATTCTTACGAATCCTCCAAAAATGACATTTTTTCAGTCGCCTAGAATGTGAATTCTCACACTCGAAAAAGCAAGCCCAGACCTATTCATTGGAGGAACCGGTCATGCTGCGTAATTAGGCAAATTGCCGAACCTGGCGACGCGTCAAGAAGCTAGCCCCCGCGTGGGGAGAGATACTAAAACTCGAAACTGATCCCCTTCATTGGGGAATTTTAGAGCAGTTTCCACTTCGTCCTCCATGAGTTCTTTATACCTTACAAGGTCTTGTGGGTCGGACGACACCCCTGATTTGCTTCGCAAATCAGGGGTTCCAAGGCAGTCAATAACCAGATCTGAAAAAAATAAGAAATCCGCCGCGGTAGCGTAGAGGAGACAGAGACGAACTCCCAATGAAGGGGGGCAGTTTCCAGTATTAGCTGACTGTTCTAAACCTTCAAATCACGGAAACAGACATAATCTTTACTTCATTTTCGGAAACATTTTTTTTGCGTTGGCGCAGGTCGCTTCAGCCAGTTGTTCTTTGGTTATGCCCTTAAGTGTAGCCACCAATTCCGCTGTATGAACCACAAAAGCCGGAGTGTTCTTTTTTCCTCGCTGAGGAACCGGAGCCAAAAATGGAGCATCCGTTTCGACATGCATTCTGTCGAGTGGAACCATCTTGGCAACTTCTCGCAAGTCATTTGCGTTTTTAAACGTAACAATTCCGCTGAATGAAATATTGTAACCAAGCCTTAACGCCTCTTCGGCGAGCCACTTTGAACTTGTAAAACAGTGGATAACTCCAACCACTTCGCCTGCGAATTCTTTAATAATATCAACTGTATCTTGCTCAGCATCTCGGGTGTGAATCTGCACAGGCATTTTATGTCTTTTTGCGAGAGCCAGTTGTCTGCGAAATGCTTCTTTTTGAGCTTCGACCGGCGAATTGTTATAGTAATAGTCGAGACCAATCTCCCCGACCGCAACCACTTCTTTTTCTGGCAAATGTTGATCGAGCCACTTTTCCACTTCGTTGTTGTAAACAGCACCTTCATGCGGATGTACGCCAAGCGTGCAATAAACTTTTGGATAAAATTTACGAGCTAAATCCAAAACCACTTGATGATCTTTGGGCTCGGTTCCAATGGTGATCACCTTTTCCACTCCTGCATCAGCGGCTTTTTGCAAAGACACTTCCGGAGAATCTTCAAGCATATTTAAGTGAGCGTGAATGTCGTACCACATGAGCTTATTGTACCCCAGGCAAACGATGAGCGCGAATCCAAAAATCTTCAAAAACTAACTGAGGATCTCGATTGGCCATCAAAGCCGGTTCTAATTGCAAAACAGCTTCAGAAACAGCCGAAAGTACAGAAGCATCAAGAGAGCTTAAGTGATGAATCAAATCGACTTGATCGACATTGATCACATCTTCACCGCCTGCTTTTTTAATAAAAGCATCTCGCAAAAAGGAAGACCAATATCGGGCTATATTAATTGCTTCCATTCGGTCGCGAATAATTTCTCGCCAAGAATCTTTTAAAAACAAACGACTGTCGCGCCCCAATTCAAACAAGTGATGAGCGGCCTTCGCCCGAACTGTTTGCTCTTCTTCTTCGTTTAACATTTGTAGATTTTGGAAGCTCCCCTGGGAGGCTCTAAAAACCCACTCAGGTAATTTGTACTTCTTTTTCATCTCGTCCACACTCAGCGGACGGAAACGCACAATTTGGGAGCGCGAACGAATTGTCTGCATCATACCCTGCGCCGCCGGAGCAATTAAGAAAAAATGTGTTCCTTCAGGTGGCTCTTCTAAAATCTTCAACAAAGCGTTTGCAGCTTGCGGATTCATGTACTGTGCTTGATCAATAACGACGATCCGTTTTTGCCCCAAGGCTTTCAGACTTAAAAAATCCAAAACCTCTCGCGATTGATCGATCTTGATCATGTTTTTTTGCGGCTCAATAACTAACATCGACTCGTGCTTGAGAGTCGCGACCCGCAAACAATCAGCGCAACGACCACAGGGCTCAGGAAAAGTCTCTTTGTTATCTCGGCACAAAAGAGTCTGGCTCAAGGCAAACGCAACCTGTTTTTTACCGATTCCAGTTGGACCCACAAAAAGCAGTGTCGAATGCAATCTCTTTTCGGCAAAAGCATTGATCAAGTTTTTGACTTCATTTTGATGACCAACAAGAAGATGCAAAAGACGAGTGGCCATTATGACAACCACCCTCGTTTTTTCAAATCAGCTAACAACAATTCCAATAACTTTTCAGGTTTTTGGGTGGCGTCCAAGATCAACCATTTTTTATTATCAGTTCCCTGATCTAAAAAACTTTGACGGACCTTTTCGTGGAACTGACGAGCTTCGCTCTCCATCCGATCTTGTTCTTCGCCCGTCGCCAAAACTCTTTGTCGTCTTCGAGCTAAAGATTCATCGACTGGCAAATCAAGAAGAACAGTAAGATCTGCTTCGAGGCCATTAGTGGCAAACTGATTCAGAGAATCCACAACAGATCCCGGAATTCCGCGACCGCCGGCTTGAAATGCAATCGAACTTGCCGAAAAACGATCGCACAATACAAACTGCCCACGCTTGATCGCCGGGATAATCACGCAATCCACGTGCTGAGCGCGACTCGCCTCATACAACAAAAGTTCAGCGCGAGGACATGGAGCCGTGTCACCTTTTCGTAAAAGCAATTCACGAATCTGATCGCCGAGCGGAGTTCCGCCCGGTTCACGAGTCGTGATGAAGGACTGTCCTTGACTTTGCAAAGTGCTCTCGAGTCCTCTCATCAACGTGCTTTTTCCAGAGCCATCAAGGCCCTCAAATACTAGAAATCTCATGGATAATGGTTTGCCGCAGAGACAAAGGAAGTGTCACTGTTTTTTTGTTTTATCGGGGTCACTCGCAGTGAATAACAAGGGTTTCCCTTCTATAAAATTCCAAGGGGCCTCCTTGAGCTCCCCTTTTGATAGCAAGGCGTCAATACTCAAGGGCCATTTTTTAAAACGCACATAATAACTCTGTCGAGCGGACTCCAATCGGAGCTTTTCGATCGTCGTTAAATCTGCCTTCAAAAGTTGCACGTCTCTTTCTGTCCAGCTCCGAGAAACTTGATACAAAACCACGAGTGCAAATGCTTTTTCGATTGGAGCTTCGAGATTTTCAATGTTTTTTTGAATAGACTCCATTTGAGAAACAGTCCGGATTGTCATGGGAGCAACGGCTGCACCTGGCTGTTCAAAATTAAACTGCACGATCGATTCCAAGAAATACCATGTTTGTGCATCGGCTTCGCCTTTCAGCTTCTGAATTTGCTCTGACAAAGAAGGCGAAAGAGCTTTTTCGAGAGATACATAGGGAGATTTGTTGAAACTCTGTACGGCAAACGCCAAATAGCGATTAATGTAAGTTTCAAAATAAGAATATTGAAAGCTTTTATTGTTAAAGGCGGTTTTCAGAATCGGTTCAACGGAAACTTCTTTTTGCAGACCCACACTCTTTAAAATTCGATCCCACATTCCCAAAGGACTCGGCTCAACACGAACTCTGGAACTCAGGATCTGAATCTGCCTCGGCTGATCTTTACCGAGAGCTTCTTTGAGCTGAACCACCGCCTCTTTGCTCTGAGTCGCCAAAACCTTTTCCAGATGGGGGGTCCATTGTAGATTTTCAAGAATCTGCTCAAAGCTCTCCTTTTGTTTTTGGTCAAAGAAGGATTTTTTTTGCGCCGCCAGGGTCGCTTCCCACTCAGCCAGTTCCTGTAAAAGAATATTACGTAAAACAATAGCCAACTTTTGTTCGACCAAATTCGTTGCTTGAGTTTGCAATGCTTGTACATCTGCCGAAAGCTCGACCCAGGTTTTAAGAACCGAATCCTTCTTCTCGGATGCCTTCTCTTTAAACGCGAGGATTTTATTATCAACTTCGTCAGTTACAGGAGCAGCAACGGTAACAAAACAGCAAAAAAAAGCTGCAGAAAATAATGCTGTACGGATCAAGAGTTCCCCCTTGCGAGCCACCCCTCGCTTCTGCCATAATCTTTCATGAGTGGGGGTCTATGTCAGCCTTAAAAATCTTAGTCGCCGACGATGAAATACACAAATCACAAACCTTGCAGAAGTCATTGCAGCTCGAGGGTTTCGACTGCATCCTTTCTGAATCTGGAGCGGATGTCATTAGCCAGGTTCTCAGAGAGCCGCCTAACTTTTTGGTGGTGGATCTCTTACTGCCTAACGGGAACGCTCTTCACTGTCTGCAAATCCTCAAAAATAAGGGGATCTTAAATAATCCCACAAAAGTAATCGTCTCTTCAGGCCATAGCTCGCCTTCGAACGTCAAAGAATGTTTTAAACATGGCGCCGTTGATTATTTGGTGAAACCTTTCACGGCAGATGACCTCCTCAATAAACTCGCCTTTCATTCACAAGTTCAGAAAGAAGCTCCCGAGACAAAATTTCGCTCTCTGAATGACTCTCTCTCGCAAAATCTCGGTATGATTGAGAAAATCATTAACATCTCCGCCGACCCGAATGCGGACTTGCACCATACTTTACATCGGTTAGCGACGATGGCCGGAATGATTTTTCCTTCGGGTCGTTGCAATTTTATTGAGGCAAGCCTTGAAACAGGTAACTGCCAGGTTTTGGCAGCTAGTGATGATCCCAAACTTAAAAATCTAAAGATCGACCTCTCTCGTTATCCCGAGGTGGTTCACTGCCTTAATACCGAGAAGACGGTTGCGCTTGAAAATCTCAATGCCGATAAAGTCATGTCTCAGCTGAAAAAAGCCTTTAAAAACGTGCAGTTCAACTCGATGATTGTGGCTCCTGTTATGGTTCGAGGTAAAATCCGAGGGGTCTTTTCAGTGCGGCTCAAAGAGGACAGCACGCGTATCGAGGAGTCGGAAATTCAAATGACTCGTATCATTGCTCATTTAGCCGGACTTGCTTGGGCTTGTGCGACTTAAGACGCCGCGCATTGATGTCGGTCGATCATTATTTTTGGATGACTCGAACGGCCTGGCACTTTTATATTTCCTTCTTTGTTGAACGCATTTTTGGAGGATCTCCATGCTTACTTTTATCGTCGTCATCCACGTTTTAATCGCAATCGTTTTGATCGGTTTGGTTCTTCTTCAAGATCCAAAGGGTGGCGGCGCTGGTGGATTGATGGGCGGCGGAGGATCTAACAGTGTGTTGGGTGCAACAGGCGCTACAACTTTGGCAGCAAAAGCCACTCGATATGCCGGAATTCTTTTCGCGATCACTTGTGTGACTCTTACCTACCTAACAGCTTCTCATAACACGAGTGTTGTTGATTCTCTTCAAACTGCACCGCCGCCGGCAGCAACTACAACTCCGGTCACTCCTTCCGCTGAAACGACACCGGCTGCCGCACCTACAGAAACTCCGGTGGCACCAGCTCCAACCGAGACAAAATAGGTAGCGGTTGAATTCAACAGTTCGTTTTATTGCAATATTAGCATCTGTCGGAGTTGTACTGGTGCTATTGGCTCTTTTTGTTCCAACACTTTTTTCTCCTGAAGACAACAGCCTAGGACGGGTGAATTTGTTTTCAGGAACACTCACGATTTATTCATCGGGGCAAACTCGCACCGTCGAGAGATCAGCTCCTCTTACGATCGATTCAAAAATTTCTACTGGCGACGAGTCCGAAGCCGCTCTAAATTTTCAAAACAAAGCCGAAGTTCTCCTCGAATCAAATACGATAGTTTTCATTGATAAAAATCACCAAGGAAATTTGCAAATCACCCTCCAAGCGGGAAACATTAAAATCGTAAACGAGGGGCCTAGCGGTGAGCTCTGGGTGATCTCTCAAGGAAAAGTTCAAGCTGCAAAAGATTATCGCCCCACAATTGAAGAGCTAGTTCTGGATCTTTCTTCTGGAGATGTTTCCCTTCCGACAGTGGTGGAAGATAAAAAAGAAACAAAAGACTCTAAAGACGAGAAAAAAGATTCCAAAGAAACGGCGAAGACTCAGGGAGATAAACTCGACAATACAACAATCCGCTCAGTTCTTTCGCGAAATCGAAATTTATTCTACCGCTGCTACACTCAGCTTTTACAAAAAACAAAAACTTCGGGGATTAAGGCGGAGCTTTCATTTAATATTCAAAATACTGGCGAAACAGATTCGCAGAAGGTGACTTTTTCTTCCTCGCAAGACGAAGCCTTTAGGCGATGTTTGGTGGAGGCTCTCCAGAGGATTCGCTTTCCACCGTTTCAAGGTGAGCCGATTTCTACCTTGTTCCCGATTCGGTTTGAGTGATTCTCTTTTTGTGGTTCACTTTGTTTGATTAAATAAGTTTTCTTTGTAGTTCGCATAATTGATCCGTCCATGAGAGGGTTCAATCCCATCACCGATAATCATGCAGGTAATCAATACGCTCCGGAATCCAAGGCTCATGGCTCTCTTCATCCGGAGATTTAATTGGGGCAATACTCGGAGCAAAGTCCTCAGTAATAAGACCTGCCTTTTGCAGAGGCTCCGCAAGAGTCCTCACAGTTGCTTCGGCGAGAATTTGTCTGCGGATGAGATCGTCGAAGCTTCGCGCTAGTTCTTCAGGAGTAAAGCCGTAGTTCACGATCATATCCTGGGCAATTCGGCTGACGTGTTCGAGATTCAAACGTTTTTCCTGAAAACAATCGAGAGTGGTTTGAAAGGTATTATAGGTCGGAACCGTTCTTCGACCAAATTTTAAATAATAATCGGGATCCGTGTCTTCGGCTAGGTTGATATAGATCTTTTCGACAGGATCATTTTCAGGAATTTGGGATTGCAAAAGCAATATCGTGTCGACTTGATCCCCGCCTACAAAAAAACCTTTAAGAACCGCACGAATCTCACTCGCTGAAATTCTTCGCGAACAAATATCCGAGTATAAATTATAAATAACCGCATCAGATTCGCTATCATCTCCCCACAAAATCTGCTTCGCGTTTTCGCGAAGACGAACTCGCAATTGCAAAAGCGATTGCACTTTGTAACCCACTTGTTTAGTGAGACGCCAAAATCGACCCGGCCTTACGTTTTGAAGATTGTCTTTAAAAAAACAGCCAAACGGTCGAATTTTATCGTGTTCTAATTTTTCGGCAATACGCTCTTCCATTTGCGGAGGAGAAGCCGTGATGAAATACAAAGGGAAAAGTGAGTTACCACGTTTTTCCTGCCAGCTCGCTTGCAAGGCCTGAATCAAAGTTTTGGTCCCAGGAACATTTTTCTTGTTGAAGGCCCGCTCAACCGCTGTCCGCAAAAGCTCTGAAAGTGTTCCCCAAGACGTATCTAAATACGTTTTATCAAGATCCCAAATGTAAACCTCTTCAGAGTGCTTTTCCAAACCCTCTGGAACGTAGCGAAAAAATGCTACATCTTGGTATAAGGTCGAACGACTTCGCCAATCTGCCATTCTATTATCATGTCGTTTGGATGTGAGTTTGCCAACCCTCTGACGGCTATGATAGGCCCTGTCATAGAATTAAAGGATCTTTGTGAACGAGAAGTCAGTTATTACTCTACAAAACTGCTCTGAATCTTGGCGAATCGGTTTACGCCGAAGCTTGGGTACCCATCAGCTAGGACTCGCACTTAACTCTCAAGCTCTAATCGAAGCTCCTTTTATGATGAACCACCAAAATTTGAGCCCAACTGAATTAGCTCAGGCCCTTAAAGATTGTTACGGTGACTGGGGACTCGGCGAACTGAGTCGATTGATTTTGGGGCCTTTTGCTTCAGAAAACTTTAAAAGTCCCGATTTTTTGAAGGAGTTCTTCGGCCATCCTGATAGAGCCGCTGAAACTCTTGAAAAAATTTATTGTCTTCCTTTGAGTTTTCAAAACTGGTGCGATGATAAAAAATGTTCCGTTCAGGATCTTGCTCCTCTCCGTGGGTTGTCAGATCCGACCCGATTAAATCACTTCTGTGAAACATTAGCAGCCTCAGGTTATTCAAAATCTCAAGGTGTACAAATTTTAGAGTGGGCCATTGATTGTGTTTTGATGAATA
>JBFWYS010000066.1:0-11495 GCA_050186175.1 Pseudobdellovibrionaceae bacterium | reverse complement strand
TCCATCAACTCCCAACTTCTACATGCCTTTTTATTTTCTCCTCAACTAGAAACCCTGGGCACGATGCCCAGGGTTCCCAGGAGTTTGAGGACGGGATCGTCCTCAAGACAGGATGTCTTTCGTCGTGCCTTAAACGAACGGCATTAACGTGACGTTCATTGTCCCGGGAGCTCGAGGGTAGACCCTCGATTCTCACGGATGGATGCACGTTGAACGGAGAAAAATGCCATGGATTAAAACCCAATGTTAAAATCGAGCTGTTACCTAGACCCACAAAATGAAGAAAGAGGGCGCTTCCTGTCTAACATTTGAACACCCGTCGATTCTAAAAAGTTCCACGAGGTCTCAAATCAACATAAGGAGGTCTAGGTCAGGCATATTTGTAGCTCTTAAGAATTTAATAAAAATCAGCACTTAGAATCTTAAAGGAGCTCCTTGTGAAAATCAGTCGTCATCTTTCTCTCTTGGTCGGTATTTTGGCATTCTCTTCGGCTGTGTGGGCCGCTGAGTTAACAAGCACTGTTCAGCTCTTTAATGCTCTGAAATGGTTCAAATTTCAGGAGGTTTCTAAAGAGAATCCTAAAATCATGACTCTTAAAGCCCTTATCGAAATTTCGTACGATCGCATGATTGGACGCCCTTGGACTGAAGCTGATTATTGGGAACAGTCACAACTGATTTGGACAGAACTTCGAAAGAGCTTCTGCGCTGATCAGACATCTAAACTTGAACTCTGCGCACTTCCAGCAACACTTTCGACGGTCGCAGAGCAGGAACAAATTCTTAAAAAACTAATCTCTGAAAAAGAACGCAATTTGATCAATAAAAAAATCGAAGACACACAATTGCAACTAACACCGAATCTTTATTTTCCAGGTCTTTCTCCCGAACCAAAATCAGATGAAGAAAATCTCAGTCTTCGCATTAGCACTCTTGAGTCACCGACTCAAGTCGACAGCATCGATCTTTGGTCAAAGACTGTTCAAAACGTAAAACAGATTTTTATGAACGACGCTGTCATGTACGATATCGCAAGTTATCAAAGTGGATTTTCAATGAAGCCAGTCCCTTCTTACTTTGCTCTTGATGCAAAAGGAAATAGTTATCTGCAAATCGAGAAAATTAAACTGGCAGCGATGGAATTTGCATCTGTTTGGCGCCAAACGGTTAAAAATGAGATCACTCATCCTCAGACTTCTGCAGAAGAGATTCTTCTTAAAGAAATGAAAAAAGAGTCGCTTGCCGAGTTCGAAGAAATTTATCCAAAGCTGTTAACGCAGTTTGATCCTAATAATCAAGCTCACCAAGAAGACATCGAGCGATTTGAAAAGACAAAAAAGGCTGGAGATCACCCTCTTGAGGTTTACCAACACGTGGCTTACAGCAAAATGTTGGATTTAGTTATCAAGCAGGCTCGATATTATCAATGGGCTCGCGAACAAAACAAATCATTAGATTCACTGCTTGTTACTCACGAGAGCCTTTTAACTCTCGAGAAATCGGCTAACAAGTACCTTTACGGATATCTGCTTCATCGTTTAGGTGTTACTGGCGAGGGACCTCTCTTGGATCAAACTGTTAGTAAAAGAGTCGCTGGAATGTTTCTTAATGATCAAATCTCCGTGCTCCTTGAAACAGGAGTCTACAAAGACCAAAAGGTTTTCGAAAAGCTTCGGTCAAAAATTAACTATGACCTAGTAATGGACACGAGCTTTTTTAAAACCTCACGCCCTAACGTGCACGCTTACCTTGAACAGCAGGGTATCAAAACGGCGGACCAGTTAAAAAATGCATCTGCAGAAGTTCAATTACAGGTCCTTCGACTTATGGTTGCCGACGGAAACACCATTTCTGCAATGGGTGTATTTCGATTAGCTGGAGTTCTTCTAGTCAGTCTCGATCAAGAAGGCCTTAATCAAATTGCCGACATTATGCACGAAGTTCGAGTTGTAAAAGGAGTCGGCTCTAACGGTGAAAAGAGTCCAATTACAGCACCTGCTCCTGAGAGTTCTACTACTGCACAACCTAATACACAACAGACTCGACCTCGAACGGTCAAACCAACTGCAAGACGTACAGAACTTGACTCCCTTATGGCAATACAAAGCAGTGTAAGCAAAAAGAAGATCACTGTACTTCCGCCGACGACTCCACCAAAGCAGGGCAAGTCACAATAAAAGCCAAAGGTCGAGTCCAAGGTTTTTTCAGCGACTTAGTTCGATAAGATAAAAGGATGAAGCTCATTTGGCTCATCCTTTTATTTTTGCCATCTCCAGCGCTTGCGGAGCCCTCCGATCTTGCGCTATTCGTAACAACAAGAACAGCGCAATTACTATCACGAGCGGACAGAATGGAGGATCTTGCTGGAATTTTGTCTTTGAGCGAAAAAAGCAAAAAGAACTACCTCACAGATCTAAAGCAAACAAAACTGCTCGGGAAAAGTTTAGCGTCCTTTAAAGTTGAAGAAACCAAAATTATTTTTCCAGAATCCAAAATAACCTTCGATTTTTCTCAAATCGATCAAGCCGTCTTGTTAGTCAATTCAAAAAAAATTTCGTTGGAGAAAAAAGGCGACTATTGGCAATCTAAGTTGAATATTGAAGAGGCTCTGCGTTTATCTAAGAAAACATCCCGCCTTCATCTTTTTTTCGAAGCTGCTTTTGCCTATGACGACCCAAGGGCCTTATTAATAGCGGCAATTACATACGACTCTAAAAAAACATGGGTTCAAAGCTTTAAGACTTTTAGCATTAGTGACCATAAGGAATTTGTTAAAGCCTTAACTATGGCCTACGTAGAAGATCTCACGAATGTTCCCAAAGGCGGAGCATTCACTACCATAACATTTCGCTGCGAGAAGTTTAAATTGGTCTCTATGAGCGAACGATTTGTCGCTGATATGAGCCATGAAGCAAAAAATTACGGTTTTAATTCATCTCCGCATGACCGAATCTACTGGGAAAACCCAAAATGGTCGCCTCAAAAAATGAAAGGCCTGATCGATATTAGTAAGGACTGTGGGAGACAAGATTATGTAGTGGTTAGGAACGACAAATCCCTCATAGGCAGTGCAGAGAAATCACTTCCGATACAACATTTAAATCAGAATCAAAAAAAGTGCTTAAGAAACGGCCAAAGACATTACTACTCTAGCGACCCTCCTTTTTATGGTTTCCAGTATGTTGCCGAACGTTGTTGTAGAATTCCAGACTGCGCAGATAGCATCCGAAGAACACTTAATGCGCACGCATTTGAGTTATTTAAAAAACATGAAATCTATAGAAGGCCTACTGTAACAAACTAATAACTTCTCGATAGGCTGATTCCCGTGACAACACAATCGAATCAAAAATATGACTTTTTTATCCATCCACTTCCTTTGGGGGCCGTGATTTTAACGGCAGTCAATGATCATTATCTAAAATATCAATTTCCGGGTTTGATCTCCGGAAAACTCAGCGACTTCGCGGGGCTTTTTTTCTTTCCATTATTTTTATCAGCACTGATTTTGGTTTTATCTAGAACTTTCGGGCAAGACAAAAAGATAAGTCCGACTCTTCTACTAGTCACAATTGCTTTTACAGACATTCTCTTTATTGCCTTTAAATTAAGTCCATCTCTATGTCATAATTTCGCTGAATGGTTTTCGGAGTTTTTTTTCCCGATCGCGATAACGCCAGACCCGTCAGATCTCCTCGCCCTTCTATCTAGTTTCGCTTGTTATTTCTTTGGAAAAGAATATCTATAAGCTTTGGAAAGGAATCTGAAACCTATAAGGCCGTAAAAGTCACTTCGCAGACAACGGCATCATTTTCACTGCAAGTGTAAACATGCATTGTTCCACTCGTCGTATCGACACTGTGGACACAGGTTCTTGTTACACCATTTACCAATCCACTCACCGATGTCTGACCGATGACTACAACCTCTTCAGGGAGACCGAAAAAGGTAAAGTCAATATCTGCAGGGTCGGTAATAGTGCCATAGGAGGTAGCGACAATCTGTTGATTCGTTAAGATCGCACCGGGACAGTTGGAAGCCGCCCCAGCAGCAGATTTGGTGGCGGTGCGACCACTGCTCGGCGCTTGTGAAGTCGCAATTGACACAACTGCCGTCATAGTCAAACAAAGCGCTAACAAGATGTTTTCTGTTTTCATTCTGCCCCTCCAACAAATTTGGCTCCATGGTCAGACTACAGACAAACTCTGATTTAATAAATCTCTGCAGGTATTACATTGTAAATACCTAGTCTTTGGTAACACAGGTTATTTCACAGGAGTAAGGCGCACAGGCCAAGTCAGAAAAAGGTTTCTTGTCGATCATGATAAGAGGGAGAGTCTCATTTAACTCGCTCAATCCAATGTCAACTGCCGTCTGCATTCCATGTTTTTCCCAAAGCTCATTAAAGATCTTTAAATTTTTATCATTCAAACTTTTTGTGATTACCGAAAACACGTTGCGAATCGTGTAGGCTTCAACTTTCTGTGGAGGAATTGCTGCCGAAGCAACTGAGCAAAAACGGATTTCTCCTTGCGAACTATCAGCGGCACGCAAAGCTTTTAAAATCATTTTTCCCCAATTCAGGCCCGTTCCATTTTGAAAATCAACAAAAAAGGAAATAATGGGTCCCCCCAATAGATGTTGATCAATTGTAGAGAAACGCGACTCTTGATAGAGTTCGAAAGTCATAGGGCGAAGATCTAAAGGGTTTGGAAGGAGTTGCCGGTCACAAAAACTTTTTGCGTTTTCAGAAAGTTTTTGAGTTTTGGAAAGATCCTGACAACAGTGATAAAAGCGATTCCACGTAAAATCCACAGAAAAATTTCCGATCGGATCACTGAACGAAATGGAATCATGAGTCGGACGCAATTCGCTTAAGCATCCAGGAAGGTCTACCGAAGGCGAAAAAGTGGTGCCGGTGGCTTGAACCGCAATCATATCAGCGAGAGTCTCACTCATAAGAAAAGATTTAGAAAGATATACATATGAAGTAGGAAGATTCTGATTCGGTACGCTCCCGATAACATGCCCGAGCTCGTGTAAATAAACCGCTTCGTTTAAATCCTCGCCTGACCAATTTGGAAAAACACCAACCGAAATACTCGCCCGCTTGTCGTCAATGGTTGCCGCTGAGACGATAGGACCCGATTGACTTCCTTCGATCCGCAGATAAATCGGAGTCACAATCAGCTTTTCAACCGGCAGCTCCATGATGTTTCCGGCGGCCTGATGCATATTTGTGATTTGCTCCAGGAGAGTTCGTGCAATCGGAGGGATCACTTCCTCGCTCATTTTGCAGATATCCGACTTTAGATCCATTCTTTGAGGAAGGCTAAATGTCAGTGAAGCCAAACGAGCTTTTTCACAAAGCCGATTGACGGCAGCCTCACTTTCCGTAGCCATAAAAAGAAATAAAAGTGACGATATGAACTCAAACATGAAACCTTCCTCTAAGTCATAAGCTAGAGATGCAAATCTCGTGGACTTATAGTGAGGTATTAGTTCGTTTTAGCGAGGCTCCCTTGTTAAACCTTTTGACAGATTCAACCTATTTCAGACTGGGAGAGTAAGGAACGTAAGGGATTTTCCTTCGTAAAAAAGCAATTTTTGCTCTCAAAACGCTTCGCAATTCATTGACAGAATCCCCGGGAAACTGTCAGGGCCGAAAAATGCCTCTCAGAGCGACCTTGTAAGTAGCAGTAGCCACGGCATTTTTTAAAGTTTTTGAAGATTGAATTTTATATATGTCAATTTTGTGCCTGGCTTGTCGAAAATGAGTCGCAACGTTTATAAATATCACATCGGAGGTGATTTTATGAATCACATGTTTTTTTTAGTCAGTATATTTTCGACGCTCATTTCTTCTACTACTTTTGCAGCAGGTGGACTTAAAAATTGGGAAGGTCGCTACGAGTTAGTCGCAGGCAGTTCAAACTGTGATCAGATTTTGACTGCAAAGCACATAATCGCGCAAGATTTGAAAAAGAGGCCCTACGAGATCATTTACATGAGCACCAATCGCCACGCTTTTTCATTCACGGTGTCCTCACTTTCGGTTGATAAAGGTCCCAAGCCCTCATGTAAATACGCACGCCTCTTTGGATGCATCGACATCTCAAATACGATTTCAGTTCCGAATGGTTTTGCAGAAGTCGTAACCAATAATAAAGGTAAACTTTTAAATCAAATTATCGTCACTCTTAAACAGACTGACGAAGGAAAATCCCTCCAAGCCTCTAGCCAGAGTGCTTTCTATGGAAGCTCGATGTCTTGTCAATACATCGAGATGAAGTAGCTCCCCACTCCCTTCTTCAGGAGCGCCCTTAAATGGGCGCCCTCCCTCCCCAAAAAGTTAATGGCCGGATAAGTCGCTAAAGGGTGGCCCAAGACAACTCCATAAGGTAGCTTCACTTGCCTAAACAAAAATAGATTCTTGAGCTCATCAAAGGTCAGAGCCTCCAAAGCTTCTTCGTCCTGAAGGAGATTTGTCGTTTATTAACAACGCGAAAGAAGGTTGCCGACTCCTATTTCCGCATGACATTCTAAGACCACGAGGTGTTGGAATGAATGCGAAGTTTTTGTTGGCCGTTACCTTATTATTTTCGATTGCATCTTGGGCACAAGCCCCCTATGTCGTTCGAGAAGGCGATACTTTATTAAATATTGCTGATAAAATGATTGGAACAACTGACAAAAAAGATCCTCGTCGATACGAGTATGCTAAAAAAATTCGAGCTCTTAATCCGCAGATTCATGATCCGAATTCTTTAGAACCAGGGCAAACTCTAAATCTTCCGGCCCAAGCTAACTCCACGCACGCCCAAAGAGAGGTCCACCCTGCCTTAGAGTCGGCGCCAGAACCTGTGCAGACTCCGACACGGGAGCTTGCTCCTGCGCCTGGCCTTGTACCGGCGCCTGCACCAACTCACACTTCCGCTCCGGAAGAACATACGGCTCCTGCTCATTCCTCTACTAAAACTCAAGCTCACGCAGAACATTCAGCGCAACCTCACGCTTCGGAACATCACGATTTTATTTTTATTCAGCCTCGTTATCAGACATTAAAACTGAAGACCACGAATGTCGTGACTCATACAAAAGCCACAATGAAAGCCCAGTCAAGCTACGGATTGGATCTGCAATACGGAAAAATTTTGAATGATGATTTTCATTTATTATTTCAGGCTGGAATCACGCAAACTATATTCAATGATATCAGTGCAGGAACTGTAAACCATAAGTCTGAGACCCTAAAATCATTTGCATTGGGAATTGCTTACGAGGCAACATCGACTCTGCACTTGGATTTGATGGCCATGTATGCCGATCGTACTTTTTTACTTCCCGTCACTGCAACCGAGCATGAACTGGAAGCTGTTTCGATTCCTGGTGCCGAACTCAACATCTCCTGGGACTTATATTCGGGTGACTCAAATATTTTTGGAATTTCCGCGATCGGCGAATATATTGGCGCCGTAAAAAAACACGGCGTCGAGTACAAAGCGGCTATGGAGCCCTTAGGAGCTCTCTATTGGAAATCAAAGTATGGTCATGACGATGTTAATTATAAGGTGACTTTGACCTATAAACATGGACACCAAAAAACCAATATCTCTGAACAATCTGAGGACTTGGGAATTTTTGGTCTCGGATTTTATTTTTAGCCGACTGTCTACAGACAATCTAAAGATTTTTCATCTATTCCAACCTGATATAGATATCATGAGATAAATCTGCTTTTGGAACTTCATTAAGAGGGCTAGGAAAGGAGTTCCATGAAAAACCTTATTCAGTCAGCAGTTCTCACTCTTTGCTCTTCGCTTGCACAAGCACGCCCGGTATCTCCGCGACCCGTTAGAAATTGATCTGCTTGATTGGGCAAATTCTTTGGCTAATAATGAGAGTCTATTTGTCTCAGCAGAAGGAGAACCCATGAAGATACTCTATAAAACAAATGCGACAGCTCGAGGTGGTCGTGACGGATTTGCTGAAACGGATGACGGCAACCTTAAAGTAAATCTCAGTATTCCAAAATCCTTAGGAGGCCCCGGCAAACCTGGAGCAACAAATCCTGAGCAATTATTTGCTACGGGTTATGCGGCTTGTTTTGAATCTGCTATTATGCACGTGGCGCGCATGAAAAAGATTTCGATTCCTGATCTGGTTGTTGAGTCGGAGGTAGGTTTGACTCCCATAGAGACTGGGTTTGCTCTCGTGGTATCGTTGAAACCGACTTTTTCTGGGGTTAGCTCCGAGGTCGCAAATCAACTCACGGAAACAGCCCATAAGGTCTGCCCGTATTCGAATGCATTAAAAAATAACGTTGATGTAAAAATCACGGTCGAAGTGAAGTAAAAAAATCTATGCGCCCCGCGCTCGGGCGCGAACTCCTAAAGATTATTTCTCTCACACGAAAATGTATCCACGGTGCTTCCATCACCAAAATCAGGGTAGTCGTTAATAAATCGGTGCAGGCGGATTTTACCGGTCTTCTTCGCAATAAATAATCCGCCATCAATGTAAAGCTTCATTCTCTCTTTACGAGGATAGTCAGCGTCATTATCGTATAACATAGAACCTGGATAAGTTCGATTGTCACTCAGGTGAAGCCCATTTACATCACCTTGGATTTTTTTTGATCCTCCGTAGGATGAGAATGTGAATTTCTTTGAAAAATAGCCATAAATTTGAAGAGTCGCAGTTGCTTTAGGGTCGGTCACCTTTACGCAGTCGTAATTGCCTTCCCGAGCCTTCACTTTCGCCTGCGCAAAAACAGTCATAATCATAACTAAAGTGATAACAATTATTTTCATAGAGTTTCCTCCTGGATCTGCAATCTTCTAGTCTATGCAAATCTCATCCATAGAGGGAAAGGCGCCACCTTTTTATACAACTGTCTATATCTTCGACGGTGACTTTTTTGGCGGCCTAAAAAAGAAGGGCATCCAGTGAATATGCCCCTGGTCCCAATAGAATAATCACCACAAGAGTCGCCGAAAGATTAATCGTGTATTCATTCCCAGGGGGATTATTAGTAATGAGATACCCTCCACCTCGATGGCCAATCAATGTCGCAACGATCATTGTTCCAAGACATAATAAGGCGCCCACTCTGGTGAAAAGTCCAAGGGTCATCAAAGCACCCCCACCGACTTCACTTAACATGGCCATCCGAGCCTGAACGTGGGAAAAAGGCACTCCTAAACTTTCGAGCCACCCAACAAAGCCCGCCATACTTCCGGGACCCACGAGACCTAACTTTCCCATTCCATGAATAACAAAACAAACTCCGATAAAAATCCGGAGAATCAGACCACTTATATTTACAAAATCGGATGAGGTGCCTAACAACAAAGAATTTAAATCCATGATCCCCTCTATAATTTTATCTCGGCAATGAACACTAAGAAGAATAAAACAATTTCAATCCTGAGCGAAGTTAGACTGCGTTATTTCAGGAACGATTGCTGGTTTTCTGGCCTCCATTAATAACTTAATGAGGCTGCGATCAATCGGATCTGCAAGAAAATAAAGAACGATACCTCGAAAATATTTACAGAACGCAGGCTTCTGGGTGTAAACCGTCTGTGCTTGTCGACCACATAAAATCATCGTGTGATTGATCACGACATTTTTTGATCGCCTCAACGATTCGATTCACCTTAGAAAAATTTCTCTCAGCGCCAGAAACGTTCACTAGATCTTGGCACTCTGCTTTTAGAGTTAAAAAAAGCAAATGCAAAGCTTTAATGCGATCCCTGAAAGCTGTTACGAAAGCGGCCTTCTGCTCAGGAACTACATCAGACAATGTTGGAGGAATCATAGTTACGATAGTTTCTATTAGATCCGAGATCGCATCAATTTTCGCGATGGCTCCTTGGAGTTCTTCAGTCGTAATAGAGCTCGGGTTTTCAATAGATTTAGTATTAAGGGACGAAACAACCGAAAAGTTGACTCGCATTGTATTCATTGCCTGTTGCAAGTTCAAAGCAGAAGCTAAGACAATTGAACCAAAAGTTAAAGCTGCAATTGCGATGAATAAAGAAAGTCGTTTCGAGATCATTACAAACTCCTCATTAAATGTCTTTATTAAAAAAGCTCGTGCGTCCTGTTTTACGCGAAGACGGACCTCCTCGTTAGAAAATCAGAGCCTCTTGAAACAATTTCATTTCGGTGTACAAAAACTAAACAGACAGCTAATAAAAAAGCCGGTTTCATCAACCGGCTCTTCTTTAATTTAAGTTTTAAATTTTAAAACTATTTTAAAATGTAACCCAGAGCTTGTCCCCATCCAGAAGCTTGCTCGCTCTTAAGTTTGGAGTAACGATTCCAGTAGTAGCCATAATCGGTTGCCGATGGCATCCAAATTGAAAGACCTGTCGCGTAGCTCATATTTCCTGTAGCACTACTAAAATAAACAGTGTCTCGGTAGGCCTGAGTGACTTCAGTGAGCGTTTCTACACGAAGTCCAGAAGCAGCCAGTTTCTCCAAAAACATTCCCATATCTTTGTAGTCAGAATAGAAAAAGTTCTCAGTGTCATCCATCGCCTTTTGGATTGTTGGCTTTTGATCTTCTGTAAAAGACATTATCTCTGTAGAAAACCTGCGAAGAGAGCTTAAAAGACCTCCAAATTTTCTTAAATCCACAGCCGAAAGAGTGACTGCCGTATATGGGTAAGAGGCGCTGTATGTTTGCACAAGCATTTTTCCAACTTCGAGTGCATCCGTCGTTGGATTTGCAGCAAGTGCATTTAAGAAACCTTCGTAATCCCATCCATCGCCTGGCTCAAGATCTTGAGAACCGATCATCACATCCGCAGAATCCGCCATTTCCGCTCCGACTTCAACCATGCTCATCAGGCAAGCATCGCTTCCGTAAATGTCGACCTTGCGACCTAGATTTAAGGCGATTTCGCTCATAGCTACACCTAGCTGCTCAGTCGAAATTGAATTTCCAGTGTTGTCATCCCAGCTAATATCCATTGGCTTAATATTGAAGCCACGTGAATTGAGCTGAAAACGATGCCAACCAGAGCCGTGATTCCAAACATCAATAAAATATCTTTTTGCGGGATAGTTTTGAATCGCCCAATTCGCGAAGTTCACGAGTTCTTTGTAGTCACCCATGTCAATCTTTATACCCATATCTTGAACGATAGGAGAAGTCACAGCCCACTCATTGTTATCTTTCTGAACTAAAAGTCTTTTTGTATTTGCATCCATAGACGCCCATTGAACTACGACATTTACTTTGTCAGTAGAACCGACTTTTTCCATTTCATTAATATCCTCTGTTCCATAAGGATCCAGATTGTTGTGACCATTTAAAAATACAATCACAGTCCAATCTTTTTCCTGTTGTTTTGCTGGACCAGCAAACGTAGTTAGCGCGAACCCCATAACAAAAGAAGCAGCGAGTGCTCCTTTCAAGAGTTTTGATCTCATGAATCCCCTCCGTGGTTAGATACAAGTTATTTTCTGGTTAGATTGTATCG
>JBFWYS010000065.1:0-11554 GCA_050186175.1 Pseudobdellovibrionaceae bacterium | reverse complement strand
TTTCCTTCTTGGAAGTCATGAAAGGCTTGCTGTATTTCCGCTTGCGTATTCATGACAAAAGGACCGTAACCTAAGATTGGTTCGTTGATCGGCTCACCACCTAAGAAGAGAACTTTTGAATCCTCTTCAGCATAGATTGTGAACTCTTCTCCTTCTGTTTCTAAAAGTGCAAGTTCAGCTGACTCGATCCATTTACTGTCTCCAATTTTAATTTTTCCAGACAAAACAAAAACCGAAGTCGTATGTCCCACTGGAACCTTAAAAGTATTTTCGCTTTTTGCGCTTAAGCGAATGTCCCAAAGATTAATCGGCGTGTGAGTTAAAGCCGCTCCTTTATGACCTTGAAAGTCTCCCGCAATCACTCGAAGAGAGCCTTTGCTGAGAGAAGCCGTCGGAATCTGTGCACTCGTTATGCCTTGATAACGAGGTTTATTCATTTTGTCTTTCGCTGGTAAATTAACCCATAACTGGACCATTTCAAATTTTCCTCCCGTTTTGGAGAAATCTTTTCCGTGCATTTCCTCATGAACGAGTCCCGAAGCAGCTGTCATCCATTGTACATCCCCAGCTTGAATAACACCGCCTCCTCCGGCCGAATCTCGATGCTCAACTTGGCCGGCATAAACAATCGTGACAGTTTCGAATCCACGATGAGGATGCTCGCCAACACCTCTACGCTTCTGAGTTGGAGAAAATTCTGCAGGTCCCGCGTAGTCCATTAACAAAAATGGAGAAATCTTTTTCGCCAAATCGTTGTAAGTAAAAATGGATCTTACAGGAAAGCCATCTCCAACCCAGTGTGGAGTATCACTTCTTTGAGTGAGTAATAGCTTTTTCATAGTGACTCCTTGCTTAGGATTTTTTCTGTCCCATCTATAAGCATACTAAACCTATTAAGCCTTTCTGAATAGACTGCACAATCCGTAATAATTTTTCATTACATTGCACAATCGAACAATTATCCAGGTTTATCAAATAGTTACAAAACAGGAGCTTTATAAATTTAACCTTATTCAGGTAACCAAATCTATTTTAGGTAGATATTATTATTCTTTATCTCCATCCAGTTCTGTGGAGTTTCGGTCATCTTAAAGCCAAATCTTTCATACAATCCATGGGCGTCTTTGGTTGCGAGACAAATTCTTCTTAGGCCCTGCAACTTCGGGTGGAGCATGATAAAGGTCACGAGTTCTTTCGAAATTCCGTGACCTCGATGTTTTTCATCGACAACAACATCGCAAAGCCAGGCAAATGTGACGGTATCCGTAACAACTCTCGCGTAAGCCACCTGGTCGTCACCTTTGTAAACTCCAAAACACAGAGAAGACTCTATTGCTGCATGTACCATTTTTTTCGGAATACCCTTGCACCAATAAGCATCTTTCAGAAGGCAGTGGACCTTATCGATTTGCAAAAGGCTTTTCTCGTCGCTGATTTGGTAGTCCTTAAATTTTCTTTGCATAAAGACTAATGAGATCTCAAGAACTTCAACATTTCACTATGCATCGCAACGGTCGTGTACTTCGTATCTATCTTGGCGGATTATAGCTTCATGTCTGATCCAACCAATTGTCCCAAGTGCAATTCTGAAAATATCTACAACGACGGAAATCTTTGGGTTTGCCCCGAATGTTCTCATGAGTGGAGCGCTCATGCTGTCGCGGAAAAACTCGATGAATCCGTTCCACAAGACAATAATATTCGCGATGCAAATGGAAACATATTGAGCGATGGCGACTCTGTTACGGTTATCAAAGAGCTCAAGATTAAAGGTTCTTCGTCTGTGGTTAAAGTCGGAACTAAAGTTAAAAATATTCGAATAGTTGATGGCGGTGACGGTCACGATATCGCCTGCAAAATCGACGGCATTGGTTCGATTAATTTAAAATCTCAATTCGTGAGAAAAGCCTAGAAGCAGAAAAGTTACAGAGATACTTCCGGAAAATAGTTGAACATCTCTTCTCGATCAAAGCAGACTCTTACAAAAATGCGACTTCCGCTAATTTGCTCAACACTATGAGGAATAGAGGCATTTAACAAATACCAGCCCCCCTCTTCAAAAACCGCAGACTCTATAAGATCCAACCGACTCAGCAAATACTGTCCATAACTGGGATGAGCTGAATCTTCTATGAGATATTCGAATTCTCTTTTTGGTTTATACCAAGTCGATACAGCAGGATTTGTTTTGAGATACAGATTGAGACTCACTTTTGTTTTATAATCCACGTGAGGCATAAAACAAGTCCCGTCAAAAGTATGAGAAATTGCCAGGCGATCATAAGTCGGAAGATTTTCTTTGCACCAAGCCACCAAACTCTCGGGTGGCTTAGTCATTCTGTAGTTTGCAAGTTCGCCCGGTTTGAACTGGTCGATTGCGACCTTCTTAGGAACATCCAATCGTTTTGAAAAATCCACGACGTCTTCAGGTGGTCTCGGATAATGAATAGTTTCCTGATTATCCAATCGTGCAGATTGTAAACATTCGTCGATAATCTCTTGCGGTGGAAGCGGAAGATCTATCTTCTTACAATTTTTCATAACAAAATCATAATAAGAACTCCGCTTCTTACGCAAGCCAGGGATTGGATGCGTCAGATCCCTGGCTAGTTAAGGACGGCTTTTCCAAGAATTTTTTTAAACGCGGTCTCCTGCATACACATCAATTTCCCTCGAGCATCCCTTATAAGTGAATAGCTTTTTTCGATGAGAATAAGATCGCCTACGCTCAGTGGAGTTTCCTTACAATTGATATGATCTATCCCAGCTTCCAGATCATTTTCATTATAGCCGTCTCCGCTTATCAATTTACATGTAAACGATTTGTTTTCGTAATACACATGTTCGGTCACGACAGCAAAGTGAACTTGAGAATCTGGGCATTTCTCCCTTCGCCCGCAATAATCATCGGTCAATATTCCGCCTGGACCACACGGATCTAAAAATGGATTCGCATACGATTGATTCGCTACTAACATTAAAATAACTATTAACTTTTTCATGAATATCTCCTTTTCTTGTCCGTACCTTATAAGATTGGATCTCTGAAAAAAAGTAGAGCTTCAATAGGATCATATTGTAATCCTTTATAGATCATATTATGATCCTACCATGCATACCACTTTAGAAATTAACAAGGTCGTGAAATCCGCCATCAAATCTCAGGGTCTTACCTACCCTCTTTTGGCTAAAAGGCTCCACGTCTCTGTTCCCACTATTAAAAGGTGGCTGCGGAGCGAGGGTCTAAGTGTTCAACAGTGGTTGGAGTTTTTATCTGCAGTAGGCCTGAGTCTTTCTGATGTTGCCTCAGCTATCAGCGAACCTTCAGCCGATCAATTTGAATACACCGAAAAGCAAGAGACTCTATTGGCTGAAACTCCTGGAGTGTTGGCTTTTTTCCAATCTCTCTTAAGCGGAGAGACGCCTGTTGAAATTCAAAAAACGCATGGGCTTTCGAAACAATCGATCATTTTTTATCTAAAAAAACTGGATGAAATCAGCCTTGTCGTTTGGACCGAAGGACTCGCTTGCAAACTCAAAGTTCGTGGAGAACCTAAATGGAAAAAAGGTGGGCCGCTTGCCAAAAAGTTTCGCGATCGACTTTTAAATGATTTTATCTGGCCTCGTAAAAATGAAGATTGTTTCCGTTTGGGCATCTACGAAGTTACAAAAAAAGATTGCCAAGAATTGGCGGCACAAGTGGGTGTTCTTTTTGAAACCGCAAAGAATATGGAAAAGAAGGCAAGACTTCTAAAAATAAAAACAGAAACTACATGCATCGGCACATGTCTCGATTACTATTCACCTGAATTTCTAAGCCAAATCCCAGAAAGGAACAAAAAATGAATGTTAAAGATGGAGAAATCAAATCCCTTTTGGAAAAATACAAAAAATTTGCCGTTTATGGACTCAGCGGCGATCCCGCTAAAGCAAGCCACTATGTGCCCGTCTACATGCGAGACCACGGCTGGCAAATGGTCGGAACTTACCCAAAGTTGCATGAGGTTGGTGGATTTAAAATTTACTCATCCCTAAAAAATGTGCCTGCTGACTACAGAAAATTTGTCGACGTGTTTAGAAGCCCTGATCGTATTGATGAGGTCGTGGACGAAATTCTTGGAGCTGGAGGAGTTGAAGTGATGTGGCTTCAGCTTGGTATCTCTAATCCAGAGGCAGAACTTCGGGCCGAAGAAGCCGGAATTAAAGTTGTTTCAAATCGTTGTTTAATTGTAGAACACCAAAAATGGTTTTAAGCCGCGGATCAATCACGGTTGGAGCAAATGTTTCAATTGAGTTTTTTGATATGTGCCAAATGATCCATTAAATAGACATCTCACTAATGGATCTTCCATCACATCAACCTGAGACATTTCCCTTTCGATTGACGACTCAAAAACAAAATCATTGATTCTTACGTACATGGAAGAAAGCGATTCGCCTTCTTCAAGAGCTCCGTAAATTTTAGCTATCGAGACTTCCGTGGTCCACTGAGGCATGTCGATATTCTCGGGAAATAAGGCGATCTTAGATCCATCAATATGGTAACTGAAATATGAAGCTTGCCCTAAATGATCGTACACAGCCAAGCGCCATGACCTTGGCGTCGAAAAATAAGAGTTCTCTATCTGCTCCAGAGCTCTAAATCTTTCGAGAAGGCCTTTACGACAGAACTGAAAGACTTTCTCCTCCTGAGGTGCAGAGAGCTTGTCAAAATGTTTTGCAATTTCTGAGATCGGCTGAGGGGTAAAATCCATCTGATAGTCATAGTCGACATCTTGATTTCCTATTGGAAAAATCCAATCTAGAGAAGCGCTTCTTTCCCAAAAGTTTTTAGACAGACATATGGAGAGAGAGGGATCCAGTCTTATAATTTTTGTCTCCGGAAGAACCTCTTCAACTTCTTCGGCAAAAGCGATATAGGAGATCGGAAACAAAGCCTGATTGTACCAGGACCAACTCTCGTGAATAAATTGACATGAGCTTGGTACGATATTTTTTGGCTTTAGCTCCTTCAATTGCTCAATCCATTCAGGTGGAATTCCCTCGGGAACACGTGAAAATCTCGAAGGCGACAAAACTTCGATTTCGCGCATGGTCTGAAAAGGCCATAGAATGAGGTCCCATGATGTCTGCTTGAGAAGATCCAAAGTCTCGAGATCGATCCAAGAATCTACGACATTTAAAACATCAAGACCGGCAGCTTTAATGTGAAAAAGTGAATCAACATCTGCATCCAAAGCACGACGCGGAGTAATCTCGAATTCTCCAACCACAATTGACGAATTTAACTTCAGGGAATACACCTTTTTAAATCCCAGTTGACGAATCCAAGCGAAAAGCTCATCAAAGAGGCAATAAATATATATTGGCGTCTGACGATCGAGAAGATTTAGACTCTCTAAAGAACAATGGTCATCATGATAGTGAGAGATAAATACCGCATCCAATTTTAGATCTCGAATTTTTCTGTGATCGAACTCGACATTGGGAAATGCAAAACAATTACGACTAAATGGATTCTCGAATATCGGATCAAAAGCGATCTGCGTATCACCACTCTGAAATATATAACCCGCGTGTAAAATTCTCGATATTTTCAATTTAAAGCCAAGCCCACCTAGTTAGAGTTGCCTCGCGTAAAAATCATGTAGCCGGCCATCTGAGCGGCTTCGCGTTTCATCTTCTTCGACATAAACGGCATCATCAATTTTGCTACCAATGGCATTGGTGGTGTACGTTTGAATTCGCGAGCGATTTCGAATCCAAAGCGAGTTTCTTTTTCCACCCACCCTAGATTTTTAAAAAACCCATTCCAGTTATCGGGATAAAACTTAAATGGAGCATTTTTTAATTTAGCCGCGCGAACTGTGTTCCGTAAGTATTTATAGACCCGCGGATCAAAGTATTCAGTGATCCAGTATAGAAAACTTTTTTGCGCAAGAAGATCATAACCCAACTCAGTTACCTCTTCAGGACTCAAGTAAGGAATCACGCCTTCTGTAATAACGAGAACTTTTCTCGCCTTTTGATTCACACTTTTTAAAAATTCTCTTCGTTTGACATCATCCGCCAAATCGATCTCAACTCGAGTGAGTCTGCAGGTAGGCGTCTCCGATTTTAAGAGTTCGCTCTTATGCCGAATAATATTTGGATAATCTGCTTCGATCCATTCAAGATCAGATGGAAGTTTCATTCTGTAGGGCCGTGAATCGAGTCCTGCACCTAAATTCAAAATAGTATCGACGCCTTCTTGAATTGCTTTCTCAATAAAACGGTCAATAATGACCGTTCGTGAAATCACAGACCACTCAGTATATCGACTAACCTGTGGCATTGACTCGGAGATCTTATGTCCTTTTTCGCCGATCAAAATCTTAGCAAATGGATCTCGAAACAAAGCATCAGACCGCTCTGTTTCTTTAGCGCGATAATACGCAACCCAAAATGACGTATCGGAAACATCTCCGATTGTTAGTTCTGACACGCCTTACTTTTTCGATTGATTGAGCATGACCTTAAACCCGCCCATGGTCATTTTCTTAGTATCAAATGGCATTTTCATATCGCTCATATCTGCAAATTCTTTATGAACCTTTTTATTCACTTGGTCACGATGAGCTTTCGATTTGTAAACGATAAAAGAAAAGATGGCTGTTTCGTCGGATTTGAGTTTACACAAACGGGGAAAAGGGAGACCCCAAGTGTTTTTCATGTCTTGCCCGACACACTCATAATAGTCGAGTGCACCGTGCTTCATCCAAGCTTTGCATCCGAGCTTCGCCATCTTTTTGTAAGCCCCTAGATTTTTCTTTTTAATTGGAATAACAAATCCGTCTACATATCTTCCCATAAAATAATTCCTTTCATTGATGGTTTAAAAGGATATTTCATAATAAAAGATCGCAAAAGCCAATTTTTTTACATATTTTAGTTAAGCTGGCCGACCTGCACAAATTAAAACCAAGACTCGGGGATAACTAAGTGGAAGATCACCCACCGACAGGTGGCATCCTCTTGACCCTTTGAATGCGATTTTTAAGGCTTGCGAAATTCGATTTTTATTTCAGGACGAAGCTTGCGGACCTGACCCGAAATTCTCTCGATGAGATCTCGATCAGAAGAAACCAAAACAAAAGTTTTTAAACTAGGTGGAAGATTCACCACATCTTTACCATTCGCAAAAAGTCCTTCGTGCGCAGACACCATCAGTGTCGCAAGCGAAACCATCGAGCGAAAACTGGGAGTGATCTTAAGTGAAGAATTTTCCTCCAACTTAAGAGTTTCTAAATTGCCCAGATCTTTTGTCACTTCATTGCTGAGTTCGATAACATCGTTCGAAGCCAGATCCAGCTCTTTTAAAGAATACAATGGTTGAAAAATTCGTGGATGAAGAGACTTTTGAACTTCAGCGCCTCGAATTTTAAGGGTTTTTACTTTGCTAAAACCATAGAAGTCGCCAATACGAAACAAGAAGGTCCGCGGATGGTGCAGGATTTCTAGATTTTCATATTTGCGAAGATCGGCCAAAACTAAATTTTCACAGGTGTCTTTAAATAAAGACTTGATCTGTTGGCTCCTTGAGCAGATCGGCAACGTGACTTGGAACACACCTAGATTTTCAAATAGTTTAACTAAACTTTCGCGGCTTACATTTTCAAGTGCCTTTGAGTGCAGGAGCCAGTTCAGCTTACGAACCACTTCTACATCCTGGCTAAAATCCCATAACCACTCATGCACCATGAAAAAAGAATATTGCAAAGGATTCTGCATTTCTTGCATCGGCAATATTTCGTTGCTGTACAAATAAACGAAGGGATCGTTCGAAGATCTACGAATAACGGTTTGATAAAGATTTGGAACTAGAAGGCCATTGTTATCACGCAAGCAGTTTGCAGGAATTTGATTCACGATGTTTTCGTCTTTAACATCAGCAAGACTCGTATCAGAAGGAACCCATTTTCGATTTGCTCCGCTCTCTTTTCGAACGCTTTCCATAAAATCATTAAACAGAGGCAATATCTCAGGGTAGGTTTTGGTAAAGTAATTCTTGAGCCGATCCACTGTCTTTGGAAGCGTTGGAGTCTCCGAATAAAGAGGCTCGCCCTCTTTATATTTCAATAGAAAATCGAGAGTGTAATGACCCGCAAAAACATTGTCTCGAGATGGCATACAAAGAATGGTATCGCCGCCATTATCGATAGAAGATCCCCCGCCACCACCTGCATAAGCAACTAGGCTGCAGAGAAACAATGTAAATGGGAGAGAAAATCTCATGACCACCTCACAGGGCTATGTTATCAGATCCAACTGCGTTTTAGCTTTAGGGGGCTTTTATCCAAAAGTCATCTAAAGAACTAATTTTGAGAGGGCTTTATGAGATTTTTTATCCTTTTTTTGACGCTTGTTTCGTTTTTATCTGTGGCTCATGCCGGAGAACAGATAGGTAACGTTGTTTACGACTATTATTCGTATAGCAAACCTTATCCTCTTGCTGAATCTTTCAAAAATGTAGATGGCAAAAAAAGAACTTTAATTGCCATAGAAGCTTTTGTTCTTCCCAAAAAAAATGGCAACACCGGAACTTTTAAAGTCAGTCTTGTGTATGAAGACGGCAAGCTCGATCAATCTCTGCCAAACTATAAGCCTGAAAAATTGGAAAACATTAAAGCCGTCCGTTTTGACGTAAAGAATATTTCTACCGATAAAATCAGAGGAGCGCGCCTGGCTTTTGACCAAGAGATGATCTTTTTCAAAACTCATCTGATCTTTGAAGAAACTCCTAAATGCGAATTCGAAGGCTCTGATTGTGAGGAAAGGATTGCTCGGTTGTCGGCTGATGTAGAACGCGATCTTTACGAAGAAAACAACATGGAGGCAAAGACCCAAGCCATTCGGTTTCTCGCGGCTCAAGAGTTGGCCCAGTACCCAACTTTAGGAAGTTACAAGCATCTATTTAAAGTCGCTCAGTATGATGGAAAATGGATTGACTACGACCTTATGTGGGAATGCTTTAGATCACTGGCAACTATGACGAATAACCTGCGTGCGGAAATCGGTGAAGGGCCTATTGCGCTTCTTCTTGAAGAGCTTTTTCTTACCTATGAAACTCGTCTAGGCTGGTTTTTTATTGTCGATCAGCTTGCCGAGTTCGAAACTTCGGCACCGCTGTTTTTTGCGATCAAGTTCCACACGGGCTCACCGACCACGAAAGGCAACACTGCCGCTAAGATTTTAGAAAAAGTTTTGAAAAAAGACGATTTTTATCAGGAAGTCGAAAAACAAAAAGAGCGAATTGTAAAAGAAATTTTGAATCCAAAACAAGGTAATAGAGACTGGGAGCAGGAGAGGGCCTGCGATGTCTTTTCGGCTTCACCACAACCTGGAACGGTTCGAACTTTAATTGATATTACAAGAAAAGCAGATTCTTTTGGTCTTGAATCGCACTGTGAAGACGCCGTACAAGCAGTGCTTAGTAAGTTAGACGTAAAATCTGAAGTCGTCGACCTCGAACCATCTATGATTGAGATCGTAACCGAAGCCCCTAAACCGAGAAATGGATGGTTTGGTGAACATTTTTCCAACGGAGTTTTTGTTCGACGAATTGCAGTTCATGTGTTGATGGAAATTGGCAGCGAACCTTCGAAGGCAGCTCTTCGAGAAGCTTTCAAAGTGAAAGAGCTCGAAGAAGACAATCGCAAAGCCATTGATGAGTTCTTTAAGTCTATCGGAGAAATGCCGTAATGAGATTTCTTCTTGCACTGGTCGTTATCACCCTAATGTACAGCCCACCCTCTCAGGCCGTAAATGCCATTCGTTGCCAAGATCAACTTTACAGCCTTGATTATGCGATGACTTTTGAACACCCTCCTTTTGGCGAATTTCTGCAAGACAAAGACTTAAATACAACTCCATTCTTAAAGGGCTTGTTATGGTCGGTTATCATGACGAAGACGGTGTCGGTCCTTAAAGATCCCTTCATGCAATTTCTGCAGAATGAAAATAACGAGACCGACTTTTCGCAACCTTATGTGTGGCAATCGAACGACTTGCCTTTTCCGAGCATAGAAGTCCCATTTGCATTCTTGCGGGGCCTTCCACTAAAGTGCAAAGACCCTAAAAAACCCTCCGTTACAGTCTATGAAGTCGTTCGCCGTACAATTCGCGGCAAACTCGTGATTTTTGAATATGACCGTGCACTTATGCAAGAGTTAAGAAAATTTCCGATACAGTTATCTT
This sequence comes from Pseudobdellovibrionaceae bacterium, assembly GCA_050186175.1. Lineage (GTDB taxonomy): Bacteria > Bdellovibrionota > Bdellovibrionia > Bdellovibrionales > Bdellovibrionaceae > JBFWYS01. The sequence continues at coordinate 1,318 of JBFWYS010000065.1, read as the reverse complement.
TCTTGAACATGAGCACGTTTATTCGCCCTTATACTCGCGAAGACGGCGCACGAATCATGATGACTACCTTCTTTCATTCTCGAAATTCAATTTTTCTTGATCCCGAAGAGATCAGAAAAATTGCGAATGCGTATCTCGTTCTTCCTGAGTCAGATCTTTGTATGCGGTCCCCTCTCGTCATAGCGGAACTTCAGCGCGAGTTAGGTCTTCCTTGTGAAGAAATAAAAAGCGAAGATCTTCAACAGGCTAAAAAGATGCAAATCACGGGAACAGGTCGGGACACCCTGCCTTTTACAGCTCATGATTTTTTAGGGTTGTCGAATCTCGAGTCTCTCTCCATTTCTAAAACAGATAGGTTGATCAATTGGTTTACTCCTGAAACCTTAAGAGACCTAACTAACCTTAAGCATTTGAAAATTAGCTATAACGATATCGATGAAACCCCGAAAAATTTTATGGAGGGTCCCTATAAACTTCTCACTCTAGATCTGTCATGGAATCATATCTTCGAGCTAAAAAGAGGTGCTTTTCGTAACGTTTTTGTCGAATCCACAAATGAAAAAGTAATCCTAGATCTCTCTAACAATGCTTCACAACAGCCCCCTAGAAACGGCTATGTCCACGCGGGAGCTTTTGACAATTGTCAGGCCATTACGACACTTTCTCTTCGCAAGATGAATATTCTCTCTCTTGATTCGAAGGTTTTTGATCCTCTTGTTCGATTGGAAAGTTTAGATCTTGCACAAAACGCCTTACGCACGATCGATACCAGCTTGCGTTCAAAATCTCTTAGAAATATAAAATTTCTGGATCTCTCTAGTAATTACTTTGAAAAAATGCGCGAACAGGATCTTGCACTGCTAATTTCTTTAGAGACATTGGGCCTAGCGAAAAACAATCTAAAAGATTTTCCAGAATTTCTTCTTAAGCATCCAACTTTGAAGAAACTTACTTTCTGTGGATATAGGTTTACGGCTGAAGATTATAAAAGAATCGGTGACCTGGCCAGGGCCACCAATTCACGTGTAGAGATCACGTTCTGTCAGTAACCTAGCCTCTCGTATTCTGCAGAATCCAAAGCGACACCGCTCCGACAGCTGCCTCTTGTTTGGAGCAAGAAGCATTGAACTCCAACTTTTCTTCATCTTTAGGACCTTTAATAATCGCAAGTTCGACCGTGCGTTTAGCTGTATGGTGGGTCATATCGAGCTGAACCGGCGAACTTTTGGCAAATAGGTCAGCAAATGAAGATTCATAAACGACTTGGTTGTCTTTAAGGGTCGCCACTTGTCTCTCACTGCCCCAAGATCCTTTGGCG
>JBFWYS010000064.1:0-11629 GCA_050186175.1 Pseudobdellovibrionaceae bacterium | reverse complement strand
TCTTTCAGAGTTTAATTTAATCGCGGGGCCGCTGAGTTCTGCTCGATGGTAACCGTGTGTGTTGAAGAAGATCCGGGCATCCTGATTGATTTCTGCGAAAGTTTTTTCAGTTAAAGGTTTTCCACGATGCTTTTTTAGTCTTGTATTCAGGGCATTATTGAGGTCGTTGTTTGGAGTCTCAATTTTGATATCTGAGATTTTTGTAATGGTTCCTTCATTCACCTCTACGTCTAACGCTACAGATCCATCTTTGAGAGTCGGAAAGGCAAATGTGATTTCCGTTCCTAGGTAGCCTTTATCGGCATAGGCCTGACTGAGTCGGTCTCCCGCTTCAGCAAGTTGATTCTGATCAAATTTTTCGCCGGTATTGATGTCGAGAATTTTTTGGGCTTCGACTTCGCTGAACTGATCCAAGCCTAAAAATCGAAGTTCCGAAATTTTTCGGGTGGTAACGACTTCAAGAACATACGTGCCTGTATTTGGATAACGGTAGACGGCAACGGCATCAAATTGTTTCCATAGATAAAGATGTGAAACGATTTGATCCATCTCTGCCAAACTCAGGGACTGAGTCGCATTTGGAAACTGTGTCAACAGGCGCGCTTTTTGTTCTGGTGAGAGAGCCGAAACATCAAGTGAATAGGCTGAAGCTATTTGGCTTAGTAAAAAGATCGATAAAAATAACAGAACTCGCCTGACGATCATTTAAATTCCAACCGATATTCCAGATCCAAACCGAGGATCTGAGAGTTTTTCTTTTCACCTAAGCTACCACCTTCGGCGGTCTCTGTCGCCTCGTAGGATCCGATTGCTAAGACGCTCGGGCTGAGTTGGTAGTTCAATTTCACATCATTTGAAGTTTGGCCTCCGAAAGAACGTGAAGCCTGAGCAGACATTTTCGGAGACAGTTTTCGAGTTAAAGTAAATTTTGGAACGGCTACGCCTCTGGCCTCGTCGAAATCAGAGGTAAATTGCAATTCAACACCTAAACGCTGCTGGATTTCTCGATTGAGCGGAGTGTTTGTTAAAACCGCGGCTCCTAGTTGATAGGCCGTTTGTGTTTCTTGTTCTTTTCCTTGAATTCCTTTTTCAAGTGCTGTGCCGGTCACACCAAGCGCGAGAAGCGAAATGAGATCAGCCTCCGGAAGTGGAGGTTCACTGGTCAGCCGGAGTTTCTGGTTCCTGACCGTTCCCTGAACGAGGAGGTTCACGTCGTACTCTTTGATTCGCGAACGCGCCGAAATATAAAGCTCGGGGTCGATTTCGGAGGGATTTGTAAAATTCAGATTGGCGGTCAGAATCTCGAATACTTTATCGCGGAAAATGGCATTCGTCGGAGCGACGGTAGAAATAGTTCCAGTGAGAGAAGGTGCTGTTGGCGGTCCTTGAACTCTTAAAACCCCCGTCGCTTTTCCATCGACCAAAGAATTCTTGATACGCATATTATCCCCGAGGACAACAGTGAGATCCATAATCACTGGATCGAAACCATCTTGAAGAATAACTTTTGGAAGATACATGGATTGTTTGATTTCGCCACCAGCAGTTTTGTCTTCTTCGAACTCTTTTTCGAACAAGCCGTTAGCAATCGAATAGGTTCCAGAAAGGACAAACGGAAACCAGGATCCCGAAAACATGAGATCTGCTTTTCCGGTGGAACGAATTCCCTCAGGAAGATTTAAGTTTGCTCCTTCTGCGTGTATTCTGACTTTAGTATCAAAGTTTTTAAGGCCTTTGATTTCTATAACACCATCTGCGTTCAAGATACCACCGGCTAACTGGGCCCGAACAGAGTTGATCAAGATTTTTGTATGGCTAAACAAAACGTCGGCTTTCATTTTTTCAAAGGCATGCGGGAAGCCTTTGAGTTTAATAAAGGCTTCTTGAGCAAACGCGGATCCCAAAACTTCAGGTTTTTCGAGAGGCCCTGTCACTTTAAGCGATAAACTCATTGGGCCTCCAAGATCTTCTAGAAAGGGCGTAAAGATTTGCAAGAGTCGTAGATCCGTTCGGCCATTAACTGAAAAATTAAGATTATTAGCAGTAAAGTTTTTACCTGTAATTGTAAGAACACTTTGATCGCCCGCAAGTTTTAGGTTTTCAATGGATGCGACTCCATTTTGCATCGTGAGTTTTATCGGAGCGTTATTCTGTAATCCAATTTGGCCCCGCCGCAGGAAAACACGATTAACATGAATCTCTCCGGTGGATTTCAAAATTCCGCCCGCAGGTGCTTCGAGATCGATTTGGCTGGTGAGGGCGGCTCGATATTCGTCTTTGAATGTCGATCCAGTGAGAATTCCAAAGAAAGAGGCAAAATTCCAGTCTAGAGTTCGAACCTTCATTTTAAATGGGGCGGTTGGAGTCAGAGGCCAAACAAAATCACTCTGAACTCGGTTCCCGATAATGTTAGCGGAGCCTTCAATGGTCTCTTTGCCGATTTTAATAGCGAATGCTGAATTCGGCAGGATTTGATCTTCGATTGCGACTTCGCTTAAAGTTCCTTTTAAATTTGTATCCGGCTCGAGAACATACCCACTGAGAGACATTCGGAAGTTTAATAGCCCGATAATGCTGGAGCTGATTTTCGAAACGTTCTCAGATTCTTCGAGTCGGAATTTTTTTCCTTCGATCAAGGTGTCAATGTTTCCGTCGGGATGACCCACGCCGCGCAGTGTGAGAATTGAATCCCTTTTATGAATTTCTACTCGGTCCGCTACGACCTCTCCATTTTTAGAGGTGACGTCAAAAAAAGCTTTGTCAAATGAGTCGCCGGCAACTGTTCCTCGATAAACAGCCGAACGTAAAACATAAGAGAGTTCATTAAATGCAAAAGGTCCTTCGACATCGACATGGGCATTGCCGGTTCCAGTGACTTCGAATGGCAACTGAACTCGTCGTGAGAAAATGCTCAAGATATCTCGCACTTCAAAAAATGGAGTTTGTGCATTGACCTTAAGGCGATTCTTGGTGAGATCAACAACAATTTTCCCCTGGTATTGTGAGTTGTTGACCGTGCCTTTGACGTTGTCGAGTGTCACATGGCCGGCTTTGTATTCGAGATCGGTGGACATTTTCGAGAGAAGGTAATTTTCGAACCAAAGGTTTTCTCCCGAAAGATTCATAGTGGCCGTGGCCGAATTCGAATCGCCTTGGGTTGAACCATGGACTGCGGTCCAACCCTCAAACTTCAGATTAAAAAGATTTGAGATGTTTGCAAAATCAAGTCTTGGTGTTTGATAGTTAATAAAGAAGCCATCATCGTAGCTAATGACTCCGTCTGACTTTCCTTTGTTTTCTCCCACCTGCAGGTCTGCATTGTATTTAACTGCCTTTGAGTCGACCGTCACGTAACCCGTGATTTTTGCCTTAGAGAGAGAAAGCAGGTTCGTGGCTTTTCCATGACTCTCTGTAAAAAGTTTAGAATTTTCGACGTCGCCTTCTCCCTGGCATTTGACGTAGGGGGATGGGGAGAGTCCGCCCGAACAATTCAGTAAAGTTGAAATTTGGCTATCGACGGGGACCTCCAAACCAAGTGAGGCCAAAAGTTTTCTTAGATCGAGCTTTTGTGTTTTGACCTTGGCATCAAATTCATATCCTTGGGCCAATGAGATTGCCGCGTCGCTGACTTCAACCTGTCCTGCCTGATTTTTCAACTGGAGTTGAGAAAAAACTAGTTTTTTGTTTTCATAATGTGCGCCTGAGCGCAAATCGCCGAAGATAAATTTTCCAATTTTAATATTCGAGGTCGCCAGAGTCGTTTCGCCTCGAATATTTTCGAAACCCGCAGTTTCTAAGCGGCCCGTAGTCTTCACTTCGCCTTCGACCACTGGAATTGATTGATTGGGAAAGAGGTCCTGCAAAAACATCTGTATCTCAGGCAGATGAGCGCGGACGTGGGTTCTCACAGAGGCTTGCGGATTTTTTAAAAGTGTTTTTGGATCTTTAGAGGAACCCTGAAAATTAATTTGGCTCTTTTCGGAAGCGACGACAAAATCTTCCACCAAAAGCCTTTGTGGTTCGAGGCGTGAATGAGTCGAGGCTTGAAATGGAATTTGAGTGAAATTTCCCTTGTATCCGAGTTGAATAGGGCCCGTTTTTAAACGGAGATCTATAAGACTCGATAAAAGCAAAATGGAAACATCGGTCGACTCAATTTTTAACGAAGCCTTTTGTTTGGATTCTAAGAGTTCGAAATTCAGGCCTTGAACTAAAATTTCGCGGATGGGAATAAGATCGAGGGTTTTAAATACTTCTTCGATCGGGATCAGTGGAGTCGGCTCCTCCTTCTTTTCGAATTTTGCAAGGTCCATTTTGACTTTTGGATTGTGCAAGAACACGGTCGAAACAGAAAGGCGCCCCCCAAGCAGTTGCAAAAAATCTAAACGGAAATCCAAAGAGTCGATTTTGATCAGCTCTAAAAAATTCAAATCTTGAGTTTGGGGAGTGATTTCAATTTCTTCAACTGACAAGCGGGGAGGAACCGCCCGAAAACGAAGAGCTTTAGCGGTAATGACGACGGGAAGTTCTGTTGTTGAATAAGTGTGAAGTTTGGCGAGGGCCCATTTCTCAAATTTCGGAAAAAAGTGATCTTGAGCAATATAAATGAGTGCAGCAGTTAATATCAGTGGCGTTAAAATCCAGAGGAAACGTTTCATTTATGTTCCCCTCCAGATTTGCAAAAGGGAAGCGGCCGATCGGTATTGAGGCCGACTGACCACGAGCCCTTCCAAAATCTCTATTGCAACGGAGCGTTCGCCCAAGCCCCACAGAGATTGCGCGCGCAGATAGGCGCAGGCATAAACGGTTTCGGGATCCGCAGCTAACTCGGCTTCGATGGAGCGGATTAACTCAAGTGCTTCCAAATAACGTCGCGAGAGCAGAAGGAGTTCGCATTCGAGCCACTTTTGAGACAGAGACGGAAGCGCAAAACGGAGAGCCGCAAAAGCATGATCGTAATCGTCCATCATTTCGAAAAGGACCGCGAAGTCGATTGCATACTCAGGAGTCTCTACTAAATGTTCTTCGGAGGCCTGATAGATTTGTGAGGTGGCGGCTGTTTCCGTCGCGGAGAGGGGATTCGTTTCAAAAGGAACAACAAATGGAATCGAAGTGTTTTTCTTTGAGAGAACATCTCGTGCATTACGTTCGATGAAAGCCTTTTTCTGCTCGGCGATTTCTCGATCTCCAGGGTAGAGCTTTTCAAATTTGTTGAGAAGTTTACGTTCTTGCTCCAGCATATGCTGAGTGAAGAAGAATTGCATTTGATTGCCAAGCGTGAATTTCGCCTTTTCGTATTCTTCATGAAATTTTCGTCTTTCGAGCGTTGCATCAGGACGGAGCAATTCCTCTTGATCCAAAAAATCGTTCGAGAGAAGAAGATGCCATTTGCGATCTTCTTTTACGGCGCACTCAAGCAAACTTTTTCTAAATTCAAACTGTGTGATCAAATCAACGTGAGATGCAGCTTCAGCAAGTTGAGCCCAAGGCACAGCCCGTTTTTTTTCCATGCGTGTGAGACATAATCTAAAAAGCGGAACGTACATTCCACGATTTAATAAAAATGTGGCGAGCGAATTGAGATCAAATTCAGAAATATCTTTCGATTCGGCCGATCGAATAATCTGATCAAGCAAGTTGCTTGCAGTGGCATTATTTTGCTCCAGCAAAAGTTGCCGAATTTCGAGTTCAATAGGTTGGTTTTTGGCCATTTAATATATTCTGCGTCAATCCCACATTTCTTTGCAGTATTAATTACTTGCGTTAGTTTTTAAAACCTCATTCTAGACGTAGGGTGAGGTGAGGTTTGGGCAGAGTTTTTTAAATTTTTGATCGTAAAAACGCCTTTCATTTTTAACTGGAACTGGCCTTCTTGATTGTGCAAAATTGGGCTTTTAAATAGAGTGCATACGTCCTGTATCGGGACTCGCTTCCCTAGCCGGCCCCCCGAACGAACCCTCTAAAGGGTGGTTATCCGGGCAGACCTTGCCAAAAACTTTTTAGGACCTTCTTCGCGTTGGACAGGATTTAAAAAATCTTCGTGTTAACCTCTGGTAAAACCTGCTTTCCCGGCCAGGACGGCCGGGAAATGGCCCTCTCATGGATGGATCAATGATGCAAACAACAAAGAGAACTTTTACCCCCAAAATCTCGCGATCCGATGGACATTTCAAAAACAGACGAAAGTCCGCAATGAAGTGTTTTGAAAACCAATCGAGAATCATTCGATGTGATCCGCATCATTCTGTAATTTTCAGATTGATTGTCTATTTTCCTAGACCGTATCGTTTATCATGGCCCATTTTGTTCTATCTGTAGTTTTCTTGTTTTCTTATGTTGCGAATGCTGAAGAAGTCCTAAAAAGAGAACACGTCGAGGTTTCGTGGCTCGCGCCGCAGGTCTTTGATCCTGATAAACCGACAAAAGTTGCTGTCCACTTTAAGGTCGATCCCGAGTGGCATATTTACTGGAAAAATCCCGGAGATTCCGGTGCAGCTCCAAAATTTGAATGGATCACGGGAAACGTAAAAGTAGGAGCGGTCGAATGGCCCTATCCCAGTCGAATCTTAGTGGGAGACATTGTTAATTTTGGTTTTCCGGAAGATGCGACTTTTCCCGTCGAAGTTCGCGCCGAGGCGAGAAAGTCTGTCGATATCGCAGTGAAATTAGAATGGTTGGTTTGTCAGGTTGCCTGTATTCCCGGTTTTGGAGAATTGACTCTGAAACGAGCTGTTGAGAGGGAGATATGGGATCCGGCTAAAAAAGAAGAATTGGATCAAGCTCTCGAAAAAATTCCAGCACCTGCCGAAAAATCCGAATGGAAAATTTCCTTTTCAAAACGGAGTCAGTCCTCGATCCTTTTTTATTTGGAAAACACAGACAAGGAAATTGTTCCGGACGCGATTTCACTTTTTCCAACGAACGGTGACTACATTCTTCCGCAAAATCCGAAGATAGAAAAAATAGGGGGACGTTGGCAGGCGGAGTTTCAAATTCGGAGCGGAGCCCAAGTTCCAACTTCGACTGGAATGGTGCTCGTCGATCACTCCGCGAATAATTCCGCATGGGAGTGGGACGAAATTGTATTTGCTTCGAGTGGAGAAAGGTCTCCTTTCTCCGAGTTCCTGTGGCTTTTGATAACAGCGGTTCTTGGAGGCGTAATTTTAAATCTGATGCCCTGTGTGTTTCCGGTGCTTTCGATTAAAGTGGCTTCGATGGTTCAGTCGGGAACGGCAAAGGATCATTTTCGTGAAGGCCTCTTTTATACGGCGGGAGTGTTAGTCACGTTTGCTGCACTCGGCGGTCTATTTTTGATTTTGCGACAGGCCGGACACGCGGGGGGGTGGGGCTTTCAACTTCAGTCTCCGGTTAGTATTTTATTTTTGATTTTACTGTTCTGGTTGATGGCGCTCAATTTTTTTGGCGTCTTGGGGTTCGGGGACAGGATCATGGCTTGGGCCGGCAGTCATTCGACGAATTCCTCTTTTGGAACGGGAGTTCTTTCTGTCTTTGTGGCGGCTCCCTGCACGGGCCCATTTATGGGTTCAGCTCTTGGAGCTTCTGCAACTCTACCGGCCTTACAAGCGATGTTAATTTTCACCGGCTTAGGATTGGGACTAGCACTACCGATTCTGATTTTGACTTTGAGCCCTCGGACGCTTGCACTTTTGCCAAAGCCGGGTGCCTGGATGGAGCGATTCAAAGAATTTTTAGCTTTTCCGCTTTTAGCGGCGGTCATTTGGCTGACGTGGGTGCTGGCACAACAAGTCGCGCTAGCGTGGGTGATTGGCACAAGTCTTTTACTTTTAAGTTTCTTTAGTTTTTGGCTGGCAAAATCAAAAAATAGAATCTGGAGAGCCGGCGCATTTGTGATCTTCTTTTTAGCATTAGGTTTTGCGATTAAAGAAGTTCGAGGTGAGCAAACAGCATTGGCCGCGAGTTCGCAAGTCTGGGAAAGCTTCTCTGAGGAGAAAGTTGATGAGGCTCGTAAAACCGGTCAAGCCGTGTTTGTAGATTTCACGGCCGCGTGGTGTATAACTTGCCAATGGAATAAAAAAACCGTTCTCGAGACAGACTCCATTCAGAAATTGTTTAAAGATCAAAACGTAAAGTTGTTCAGAGCTGATTGGACCAACTACGATCCAAAAATTACGGCTGCCTTAGCAAAGCTCGGAAGAAATTCAATTCCGGTGTATCTGTTTTATTCGAGTGATGGCTCGGAAGTGCAGGTTTTACCGCAAATTTTAACATCATCAATCATTGAAAACTTATTTAACAACAGCACTTTAAGTGCAGAGGAGAAACAATGAAAGCAATTATTATTTCAATCGCGATGGCTTTAGGCTTCGCTCCAGCAGCGGTCTTAGCAAATGCCGAACCAGGAAAGGCAGCTCCAGATTTTACTGTGACCGATACCTCAGGCAAAACTCATAAGCTCGCTGACTACAAGGGCAAATGGCTGGTGCTTGAGTGGTTCAACAAAGATTGCCCGTACGTAAAAAAACATTACGGCAGCGGTAATATGCAAAAGATCCAAAAATCTTACACGGATAAAGGTGTCGTTTGGTTGTCGGTAAATTCGTCAGCGAAGGGCAAAGAAGGTTATCAAGATGCAATGGCCGCCGACAAAACAAGAACAGAAAACAAATCGGCAGCAAATGCCTTGTTGCTAGACACGGAAGGAACAATGGGAAAGGCTTACGGAGCTAAAACAACTCCCCATATGTTTGTGATCAATCCGGAAGGCAAGATCGCGTACGCAGGTGCGATCGATGACAACGATTCAGCAGATCCAAAAGTGATCAACAAATCTAAAAACTACGTCTCAATGGCCTTAGATGCATCTCTCGCGACTCCGCCTCAGAAAATCTTAACAGCCACAAGCCGACCTTACGGCTGCGGTGTGAAGTACTAGGATTTTTTTGAGCCCTCTAAGTGATTTGCTTGACCCCTTCAGGGTAAGCCTTCAAAAAAAAATTTTTGAACCCGCATCTAGAAATGACTGCGGGTTCGTTTTTTGAAGGATTGAGTAGTTGCGAACTCCACTTTTGATTTTATCTGTCGGATAAATTTTCTCGTAAATTGGCGTTGCTAATGCCTTTTGATGGGCAGGCAATCTTTGGTACACCCCTCGGTCACAGCTGTTTCCTTTCTCCGAGCAGACACAGAGGTTTGTACCTTTCTCGAAGTTCGCAATCCAAATCGGCCTTTCGGTCACGTCTCTGTGAGTTGTTGTCCGGACTTTATCCGAAGGCCAACCACGTAGCGGATTCCTACATTGCTTTTTCCAGCAAGCCCGCTGTTCTCATTTTTGCACCATCGGTCACAGACAGCGAGATGTTGAAGATGAGTCTCATAAGAGTGGTGATCATTCTGGTGATTTGTCCGCGTGACCGAAGGAGGCCACGCTCTTTTCAAAGACTATGGATTCCTCGGTCGACTCCGCTTGAATTCAAAAGTAAAAACAAAGGAACGTAAAATGAAGAATCAACCCTTCCTCGACAAAGAACTCTTCTCGCACTCACTCTCGTACGGGGGAGTTTTAAGAAAAAAAAGAAAAGGTCGCAATGCTCGACCCCTAAGCCCCAAAGATTCCATTCATCTTGTTCTTAAAGGCACGCTCGCTAAAAAAGAGTGGAGTTTTAGGCTCCCGAAAAATCATCAAATTGTTTCTGTTCTTCTTAATAGGCACTCAAAAGCCTACGGAATCCGCATTGATCAAAAAGCGATTCAGGGGGATCACATTCATCTTCTTCTAAGAGTCCGAAATCGCAGTCTGTATAAGAGATTCATTCGCAGTCTCTCGGGGCAGATTGCAATGCTTGTGACCGATGCCCGAAATGCCACGAAATCGCTTAAAAAAGAGGGACTACGATTTTTCAAGTATCGTCCCTTTACCAGAGTTGTAAAAGGCTGGAAGCCTTATCAAACGGCAAAAGCCTATTTAAAACTCAACGAACAAGAAGCTCTTGGTAACATTCCCTATCGAAAACAAAGACTCAAAGATTTAGAAGCCCACGAGTGGCACTTTGTTTGGACGTGATGAGCGTCCGCGCCTAGTCAACCGCGACGCGCCGGCTACGACCGATGATCGTCGTCTAGAATAATGGAAACTGACCCTTCTTCATTGGGAAGTTTTCGAGCAGTTTTCACTTCGTCCTCCATGAGTTTTTTGTACCTTACAAGGTCTTGTGGGGCGGACGACAACCCTGATTTGCTTCGCAAATCAGAGTTTCACCAGGGCGGTCAATAACGAGATTTGAAAAGAGTAAGAAATCCGCCGCGGTAGGGTAGAGCAATTAGAGACAAACTCCCCAATGAAGGGGACCAGTTTCAGTTTAATGGAAACTGCTCTTTTTTTGTTCTCTCGAATTAAATTTCAATCTTCAAATAATAAATTTGATTTTTATACAGGGCGGATCGCATGTGATGTGCGACCGCATCCCGAGGTATGGAGGCGGAAAGCCTCCATCAACCATGGATGGTTTTTCTCTGAAGCACTTCGCGCTCTACAAAGTGACCGGCATTCACGGGATCGTCCTCATGACAGGATGTCTTTCGTCGCGTCTTAGCCGAACGGCATTGGTCGTCTGGTTGAGTGTCGCGCTTGCTGGAATACAAAAAACGAAGGTGACCGACGATGGGGCTTTCTTTCTAGGAGGCCCCAGTCTTTGGATTCACTGGAAATAAAAAACCCACGCCTTACGAAGGACATGGGTTCTATTTGTAAACAAAATCAAAAATTACTTATTTGCTCTCTCGATGTAATCACCAGACTCAGTATCGACTCGCAACGTATCGCCTTCGTTGATGTGAAGAGGAACTTGAACAACCAAGCCTGTTTCCATTGTCGCAGGTTTTGATCCACCAGAAACTGTATTTCCTTTAACGCCTGGATCTGTGCGCGCGACTTTAAGTGCAACAGACTTTGGAACCTCAGCTGCTACGTAACGACCGTTGTAAACGGTGATCATTACAACCAAGTTTTCGATCAAGTAAAGGTGAGCATCGCCGACCTCAGTATCTGTCATGGTGATCTGTTCGTAATTTGTTTGATCCATGAAGTTGTAGCCGTTGTCGTCTTTGTACAAATAAGTCATTTCACGATTTTGAATATCTGGAACGTCAAACTTTTCGCCCGATTTAAAAGTTTTCTCTAAGTTTTGACCTGTCAAAAGATTGCGTAACTTTGTTCTTGTGAACTGATTGCCCTTACCTGGTTTTACGTGCTGGAAATCCACGATGATCGTTGGGGATCCATCAAGCATGATTCTTAAACCTTTTTTAAAATCCGACGTTTCGTACATGACTCATATCCTTCGCTGAAATGAAGGTATGACTATACCCTGAGGCTGATAATCTTAGTCAAGTTGATGGTTTCTGATGGTTTACGGGAAAAGCTTAAGTCCGATCCGCAAGAACATTTATTCCTCGCAGCAAGCCCTCGAGGAAGTCGACTTTCTTCTCTAAAATCATCTGTTCTCGCGAGCGAAGCGGCTCAAGAGGTTGTTCGATTTCATAGGTTTCACGAATTTTTTCGAGCCGAGATTCAATTTCAGGGAGATTTCCCATGCGGGATTGTGCCTCAATCAGGGTTTTTTCGGCTTTTTCAATATCATTGCGAACAATA
>JBFWYS010000063.1:0-11630 GCA_050186175.1 Pseudobdellovibrionaceae bacterium | reverse complement strand
TTTTTACGTTACAAAAGTCTGCGCTAAAAAAATGCTTCTTCATCGTAAGGGCTGCATCGTAAATATCTCGTCTATTGCAGGCCAAACCGGAAATGCAGGACAAGTTAACTATTCGGCAGCTAAAGCAGGCTTGATCTCGATGACTAAAACTCTTTGTAAAGAATTAGGCCCTCGCAATATTCGCGTGAATGGTGTGGCCCCCGGAATTATCGAAACAGAAATGAGCGAAAATATTCCTCTTCTCGAGCAATTAAAAAAACAGATTCCGCTTGCTCGCTTTGGGTCAGCGGATGAAGTGGCTGGTGTGGTTTCGTTTTTATGCTCGAAAGATGCGAGTTACATGACCGGAGCTACTATTAGCGTTAATGGCGGATTGTATCCGTCTTAATATCTACTTCGTACTTCTGTTTCTGCGAAGACGCTTTCATCCTCACTGGAATCCCCTGCTTGTTTAATTCAAGAAACTCAACCAGAGACTCAATCCCGTTCACGACCAAGCGAGCCTTATTGCCTTCGATTGTGGGATCAGCCTTGCGAAGACTGAGGATAGTTCGCACCATAAAGAAGACTTTGAGAAAAAAATCTGTATTCCTCTTGATCTCCTCAATCGACGAGTCCATCTCAACAGTCGAGCCTTCTACCTGCCGAATCTTAAACAGAGAAATTCCAAAATCATTGTACCCGTAAAAGGAGAATTCTTCACTGCTCTTGTAGATGATCGCATTAAAGTCGAAATCCTTTTCATGACCAAGAGCATGAACCTTAACTTCCACTTCCTGTTGGTAACGACCGTGCGGAAAAAGCAGCCCCTCTGAAGCTTTTGCATCTTCAGAACTCACTTCCTTTTTTACAGGCGCACTCGCACACGAAACAAAAAGCAAAGATAAAACTATTTGCGTAACTTTTGTGACCATACTTTGACACCCCAAACAGTTCCGAGATAAGTTCCAATGGTTCCTAAAAAAAGTGCAAATCCCAACTGATGCAGAATAGGATGCTTTGCAAAGACCAACGGAAAAAAACCGATAACATTACTTAAAGCCGCAAGCCCAAGTGCCGAATAAACCTCCCTCCCCTCCCCCTGAGGTTGAGCAAAGGCATAAACATCCGTTGCAAAAATTCCGTAGTCCAGACTAAATCCAAAAACCATTAAAAGCCCCAACACAGAAATCAAATCTAGACTTCGCCCTAAAAGAAAAGTTCCTAAAAAGAACAAACCAAGACCTGTTAAAAAAGGAATATACGCCGAAAATACATACAGCGGTCGCCGATAATAGAAAAACAAAATCAACGAGCACAAAAGAAAAGCAACCGGAATCATCCATTTCAAGTCTTTTTCTAAGGAATTTGAAAACTCATGAATGGAATGTGCAACTGCGTGCGCCTTCGGAAACTCAGCTCGAATTGACTTTTCTTCGTCGGCATTTTTTGCCTGAAACAGGGACACAAAATTCTCTTCTGAAACAAACTGATTTAAATATTCCGTCTTTGTTAAATTCGTAAACTGAAGCGGCTCTCTTTTATCGCATAAGTACTGCAGAAACGGACTAAAAAGAGACTTCGCTTCTTTGGTTAAAGAACCTTGAAGCTTTGGGCATTCATTCCGCCACGAAAGTAGATTTTCCTTTTGGACCTCCGATGAAGGCAAATAATTTCCGACTCCAAAATACTGAATTCCTCTTTTTGAGGCCCACTGAGCTTCCCCCTGAGCTCGAGTTTCAAAATCCTTGGCATCGTGAAGCAAAATGTAATTTTCTTTCTTTTCACCACGAGTAAAAAACCAATGACTGGCTTCCTCCTCAGCCTTTTCCTGGTAGTTAAATCGGCGCAGATCAAAACTCAGATCAACCTGAAAAGCACTTGTAATACCCAGAGAAATCAAAACAAAGATTAAAACTGAACAATATTTAAACTCTGGAAAATTCAGCTCTAAACTCTGAATGCTGAAATATTTAGAAAAGTACTTACAGAGAAAAAAGAAAAATAAAAAGCCTAGGCCTAACCCGAGAGCTGCATAGACCATCATTTGTCGAATAAGAGGAATACCGCTAAAAACTAAAATTCCCAAACCAACAAGAGTTGTAAAAAAGCCGATACTATTCGAAACCCATGTCTGCTTTGACTTCGAATTAAAAGCTCCGTGCAATCCGTAATCAACAGCAAGCCCGATAATTCCTGAGCCAAACGCCAGGGTAAGTCCGTGAATACTGCCAAAGATCAATTGTGTAACTCCAGTCGCCAGGACCATCGCAATCGCGACCGGAGGAAAAAGCAGAAGAGCCGCCACCCGTCCTTTTAAAACCAAAAATGCAATAAAGACGACCAAAACCAGAAGACCAACAATAGACACGATCTCCATATCCGCGTGAACCTGTTTTTCATTGGAATAGGAAGCACTATGCGAACCCACTAGGGCCACGCCAGAGAGCACTTTCAATTCATCAATCAGAGATTCGACATTCTTCATTTTCGGAGTGACACCAAATTGCATAGGAATGATGATTCTCTTTGAACTTGGATCTACCAAAAATCCATCTTGTTTCTCTAGGTCACCAGAAAATATCTGTGATTTTTGTAAATAGACCTGCCACTGATCGAGAGGATCCTGCCTCTTCAGATCAAAAAGACTTCTTTGATCCGAACTAATAAAGGCGAACTCCCCGACCGCCGCTTCAAGCTCGTCTCTTAAATCGCGAGCTCTCTCACGGAGAGGAAAATCCCGTGCCCACTCTGCTAACGCCGGAAAAAATCCACCGACTTCACTTCCGCAAGCCAAATTTTTTAATTCTTTTCCCTGGTGCTTCTGTAAAATTTCGCAGACCTGTGATGCCTTTGCAAAATCAGGCATGGAATCTAAAGGCTCGACGATCGCAAAATTCCACCAAAAAGCCGAGAATTGGGTCTGTGAATACTGTAGAAATTTAAGCTGCTTCGGAAAAAAAATATCAACTGAATCATCAATTCTAGAAAAACCAGAGGAGGTCCAAAAAAACAAAAGAGCGGAAAAAACTATCGAGCGCATGAAGGTGTTTCTTGGTAATCCGAAATTTTATGTCCAGAAAACTCAAAATAAATCTGATCGCCCGACTTTTCGAAGATCCACAAATTGTGAACCAAACCTTTAACCACTTTAATTTCGGCCTTTTCAAAAAATGATTTCTCTTTATTTTTTGGATCCAAAATAAACTTATCTTCTTTTTGAAAAACGGTAAATTCTTGACCGATCCGTTTTTGATCTAGCGTCAGTAGTCGTAAAAAGTGTCCGATCTGTTCGCCGGTCTCCTTCCCGACCTCAGAGAACTGTAGAGTTTTCTTTTTTTTGGTAGCGCCAGCGCCCGATTCAACCACCATTCCGAGTTCATCAATACAAATCGCAAGGAGCTTAGGTTTTACAGCATTCCAATAAACCGTTGGAATGCTTTGTTCATTCTTACGATTGATCTCAAAACTGCCCTCGGACTTAAGTTCAAGTTTCAATTCTTTGATCAACTTAGTCTGCTGAAATTGGCCCCGGAGGCGGCTAAACGGGATCAGCTCCATTTTTTGAATCCCACCACCACCCTGCGCGGCAGCATTGGCCGCGAAAAAAGCTAAAATTATAAAGTTTCTGAACATGGAAACATCCAAACGCGTTGAAAAGGATATAAATTCATATATCATCCGCCCATGGAAAAAGAACAAGTACGAAGTGCTTTAACTTCAAGAATCATTGACATTATTTTTACCTCATTAAATCTCAAACATATCGATCGCGCAGGCGTTGGCGAAAACACCGCACTTGTGCAAGATGGCTTGAATTTAGATTCAATTGATATTCTGGAACTCATCGTGAATTTCGAAAAAAGTTTTAATATTAAACTTGAAGAATCTGAGGCCTACGCCCAGCACTTTAAAAATATCGGTACCATCGTCGATTTTATCGAGAGCAAACAACAAAGACTGAACTAAAATTTTATGGGTTTCACAAAAGTCACTGGACTTGGAGCCGCGTGTTCCACAGGTCTCGAAAAAGAAAAGATTTTTGACTCCTGTCTGCAAGGCGAATCTGCGGTTGGGCACGATGGGCTCGCCTCCATTTCTGAAGACGCTTGGAAATATCTTTTCGCTTCTGCCCCTGAAACATTTAGAAAAAGTAAATGCACGGTTCTTTCTTTTTGCGCGGTCAAAGAAGCTCTCGATGAGTCCGGTTGGACCCAAGATGATTTAAGCCAGTGCGGATTTATTTTTGCCTCAACAACATCTCAAATCGATCAATGGGAAAAAAAACTGCCTTTTTATAAAAATATCTCAGTGGAAAAAATTGAATCCGGAGTTGCCGACCAATCACTCGGCTCTCCTCTCTTTGCTCTTGCTGAGTATTTTGGAATCGGCGGACCCAAAACTCTTTTTAGTTCTTCGTGTAGCGCCTCTCTGCAGGCGCTCTCGATTGCGAACCTTTGGATTAAATCTGGCAAAGTAAAACGATGTCTTGTGGGTGCAACAGAGCTTAACAACGACCTCACTAAAGCCGGCTTCGGTTCCCTTCGTCTTTTATCAAAAACCAATGCATGCCCTTTTGATAAAAATCGATCTGGAATTAATTTAGGCGAAGGCAGCGCCTTTCTCTGTCTCGAGGACTCTTCTCTTGCTTCTACACCAAGCTGGGGATTTATTCGAGGCATAGGCTTGGGCTCTGATGCTTATCACCCAACTGCCCCTCATCCCGAAGGAAGAGGATCTCGCGAATCTATGACAATGGCTTTGCGTGAAGCACACGTCGATGTGCTCCAGGTACCCTGGATCTATGCACATGGAACCGGCTCGATCGCGAATGATCTTTCAGAGGCAAAAGCGATCGAGTCTCTCTTTCCTCAATCTCCTTTAGTTAGCTCAACCAAATCTCTTCATGGACACACTCTAGGTGCCTGCGGAGTTTTGGAGTCTTGCCTGGGGTTGATGGCGATGCAAAGAAGTCAGATTCTACCCACTTTTAATTTTAAAGAAGCTGATCCAAAAATGAATATTCAGGTTTGTGGAACACGGACCGAAAAGAATTTTTCAACATTCTTGAAAAACAGCCTTGGTTTTGGCGGAATCAATGTTTCTATTTTATTTGCGAAGCATCTGGAAACGCCATGAGCCTTTCGATTTTGGCGCCTACGCATCTCCTAGCAAGCGATCTTCCCTTAGAGAATGCGGATCCTCGTTTTCGAAAAGCCACAGCAAATATGACGATGGCGGCAATGGTTTGCGAAAAAGTTCTGTCCGCTTTACCCGCAGTTGAAAAAAATCAGATTTCTTTTGTTCTTGGAACTCATTTTGGTGAAGTGACCTCAACTCTAGATTTCTTAAGTGGTTTTCATGAAACCCAAACTCCAAGCCCCATTTTATTTCAAAACAGCCTGCACAATTCAACCTTGGGTTTTACAACAATCCATCTCGGATTAACAGGACCGGCTCTCACGGTTAGCGCAGACAAGGCCACTATTTCGTCAGCTCTAGAAACAGCGCAGTCACTTCTTGAGGTCACTCCGTATGCGTTAGTTTGTTTTGTAGATTATATTCCTACAGAATTAGAACCGTATTACTTGGCTCGTTATCCGTTTATGGAAAAAAACTGGAATCGAGCTTTCTGTTGTGCTCTAGCTCGCCCCGAACTGATCGAGTCTAATAAAATGACCGTTCACAAATTTGAGGAAGTTTTCTGATGTTTGCTTTTGAAAACAGCCCTTTTGTGATTCGACGGATTCACTCTTCTAAAAAGGAAGTGTTCTTAACTTTCGATGATGGTCCTAACGCTGAGTTCACCCCTCAAGTGTTAGATCTTCTTGCCGAGTTAAAAGTCTTCGCTACTTTTTTTGTTATTGGCTCAAAAGTCCAAGACAATCCTAAGATCGTTCAACGAATGCTTGCTGAAGGACATTCCGTTTTATCTCATTCATTAGATCATCAATATTCTGTTTTCTTTAAAGGCGAAAAGGCTTTGCAGACTTGGATCGAGGAATCTATTTCAGGTCTCAAGAGACAAACTGGTGTTTTGCAGCAGGCTTTTCGCCCTCCTGCGGGAGTTCTGACACCGCCCCTGCTTAAAGTCGCAAAAAAAATGCGAGTGCCTTTGGTTTTATGGAACCACCGTTTTTTTGACACGACCTTCACTTGGTCCACCGGAAAAGCTCAAAAAAGTCTCGACCGAATTGAAAGCGGTGATATTATTCTTCTTCACGACTGCCAAAAAGACAGTCGGAAAAAAAAATTTTTGCAAACACTTCGCTTCTATATCCAAGAAATTAAGAATAAAAATTTTCAATTTACTATTTTATCGGACAGCTTACTTAAAAAGGAGATCCACAATGTCTCTCAACCCCTCAGCTAAAGAGATGCTTCCTCAAGATGCAAAAATGCTCGCGCAGTTTATTGCAATGGCCCCCTTTGTGTTTCAGACGGCACTTTGCCTTCGTGATTTTGGAATTCTCAAAATTTTGGCAGAAAAGCCAGAAGGTCTCCACTTTGACGAAATTATGACCAAGGCGAACCTAAGTCGCTATAGTCTCAGCGTTCTTCTCGATGCCGGTGAAAGTTCACGCATCGTCGAGAATGAGGAGGAGGTTTATAAGCTGACACAAACTGGAGTGTTCTTAGAGAAGGATGCGATCACACGTGTGAACATGAATTTCACGCAAGATGTTTGTTACGAAGGACTCTTCTCTCTTAAGGAGGCTCTTCAAGAAAATAAACCTGCGGGCCTCAAGGTTTTTGGAAAATGGCCGACGATTTATGAAGGTCTTGCCCACCTTCCTCAAAAAGTTCAAAAAAGCTGGTTTGAATTTGATCACTTTTTCAGCGATGACTCATTTCCAAGGGCGCTACCGATTATTTTCGAAGAAAATCCAGAAACTGTTTTGGACGTGGGTGGCAACACCGGAAAATTCGCAATGGCTTGTGCTGCTTTTGCACCGGCTGCAAAGATCACGATTGTCGATCATCCAGGCCAGCTTGAGATGGCGAATAAAAACATCGCGGCAAAGGATCTTTCAGATCGACTCACTTTTGTACCGATGAACCTACTTGATCACTCTAAGCCTCTTCCAAAAAACTGCGATGTGATATGGATGAGTCAGCTCCTCAGCTGCTTTTCTGAAGAGGATGTGGTGCAACTTTTACGTCGGGCTAAAGAATCTATGGGGCCGAACAGCGCACTTTTTATTATGGAAACTTTTACCGACAATCAAAAATTTAACGTGGCCAAGTTCTGTTTAGATATGACGTCTTTGTATTTTACGGCGATGGCTAATGGGAACAGTCGCATGTATCGAAGCGAGTATTTCTATCAATTGATCGAGCGCGCGGGACTAAAAATCGTGAAAGAACATCCTTACGTACGATTGAATCATACAATCCTTAAATGTGTTCCCGCCTAGGAATCGAGTGTTGATTTTTTTAGCTATGAGTTTTGGATTATTTAGTTTTTGGAGGAATCAGTGAAAGTATACATTTCTGGCTATGGAGTGATGAGCTCCCTTGGAAATTCTGCAAAAGAAATGTTTGGAGCCTTAATCGAAGGCCAATCTTCGGTGAAAACAATGGAACAGTGGAAATCTGTGGATGGACTTTATTGCCAGCTCGGAGCGCCAGTAAAACCTTACGAAACATCTTCTTTACCTAGAACCGCACGAAGAACGATGTCACCAATGTCTGAAATGGGTGCTTTGGCGGCGAAACAAGCATTAAATCACGCTGGGATTAATGTCGGGGATTTTGATTTTTCTAAAACGATCTTAGCGATGGGCTCAACAACTGGAAGTCCAATTTGCCTAGACGAGTACTTCAAAAAATACCGCGACTCTAACAGCCTTCAAGGACAAGCGGGAACGAGCTTCTTTAAAATCATGAATCATTCGGTTCCCTCAAACGTGGCCGTGGCCTTGGGTTTTAACGGAGCCGTCATTTCTCCTTCGAGTGCTTGTGCAACCTCGGCCCAATCCGCCATTATGGGATGGGAACTAATTCAATCGGGCTTATACGACATTGCTATCTGCGGCGGAGCCGATGAACTTCATTATTTGAGTGCCGCCGTTTTTGATGGCGTTTTTGCGGCTTCTCGAGGTTATAATGACCATGCAGACCTTTCTCCGCGCCCTTTTGACAAAAGAAGAGATGGCTTAGTTGTTTCTGAAGGGGCTTCAGTTGTTGTTTTAGAAAGCGAACGAAGCCTCGCAAAGAGAAACGGAAAGGCGTACGGTGAATTTTTGGGAGGGGCTTATCTCTGCGAAAGCTCCCATATGAGCCAAAGCAACGAACAACAAATGTTGAATGTAATGACGCAGTCCATGGAAAGAGCCGGCATTAGAAAAGACCATATTGAATATGTAAACGCTCATGCCACCGGGACTTTACAAGGTGATGCGGCAGAAGCTGCGGCCATTGGGGCTGTCTTTGGTAGCCAAATTCCCGTGAGTAGTTTAAAAGGCCACATGGGACATTCGATGGCGGCTTGTGGGGTCCAGGAGTTAATTGCCACCCTACAAATGATGGATGACGGAGTTTTGATAAAAACCCGAAATCTGGAGGAGGTCGCCCCAGAATGCGCTCAGGTCCAGCATTTGCTGACAAATGTAAAAAGAAACACTGAAATCGCTTTAAGCAATAATTTTGCTTTCGGCGGGATCAATACTAGTTTAATACTAAAAAAAACAGCACATAGAGGTTAATGTGGAACAGATTCGCCCTGAGACAATTGCAATTGTGAACAAAATCCTTCAGGAAAAATTTGAAGTTCCACAAGCCATTCTGGCTCCTTCTGCTCAAATCAAAGAGGATTTAAAATTAGATAGTCTTGATTTTGTCGATATGTTTGTGATGCTCGAAGAAAAAACCAACTCTACGGTTAAAAACATGGACATCATGAACATGCGTACTCTAGGCGATATTTACACTCTGGTTGATGGCCTAGAAATTAAAAAGCCTCTAAACTAAGCTCTACAAGAGTTCTATTTTCCGCACTTTTCCAAATTACATTATAGTCGCGCTCGGACTCTCGATCGAGCGTGATTTTTATGAATTCACGCGCATGAATCGGCTGTTTCAGCCGCATGTTACTTACTTTTTGAATTTCAAAAGATTCTGCAGCGACTTTTTGAGCGAAATAATGACTGATATCAACGATCGCTACGGCCGGTAAAATTGGCATACGAGGAAAATGGCCCGAGAAAAAAGACAGAGTTTCAGCGGCTGTAAATTCTGCCTCTATCCCCTTCTCAGTTTTCCGTGTTTGATACAAGCCCTCGAGCTCTTTTTCGATCGTGATCATCGCTTGCAAGTTACAAGAAATTGTTTTCTATGTATAGCTTAATAAGGGTCTGATGAGGGTTCAGTAATGTATATATTAGGCTACAACTGTGTGACGGCAGCTGGGTTCGGAGCTGATAAGCTTATGGACGCCCTTTATTCGGGCCGCGACTGTTCACAAAGTCAGGAAGACGGCGGAAGAATTTGTTTCATCCCCCGTGGAGTGGAGCCCAAACAGAACTTTCAACAACGATTCCAGTCTTATCTTCATAAGCTTTGGAGTTCGCTTGGCCTTTCTGCAGAGATTACAACTGATCTAAAAAAAACACGGGTCGCTTTTCTGTTTTCGAGCACCAAAGGTATTGTCGAGGACTACGTTTGGACTGAAATTGAGATTCGCAACCATGAAGATCCATTTCATGCTGTGTACTCACAGTTCACAGATGCTTACCCCGAGATCAATTGGACGTTAAAATGTAACATCAGCAATGCCTGCTCTTCGAGTCATTTGGCCTTTGAGTATGCCCAAGATTTATTCGCGCAAGATCGAATCGATTATGCTTTTGTGTTCGCGAGTGATTTGATCGGTCCTTTTATCTATAAGGGCTTTTTTTCTCTTAAAGTCGCAAGCCTTACCACCTGCCAACCCTTTGCGGCGTCACGTGATGGACTTCAGTTGGGAGATGCCGCGGCTTTAATTTTATTATCTAAAGATAAGAAAAGCGGATTAAAAATTGCCGATGTTGCTAGTGAAACTGAAGGGACTTCTATCACTCGTCCCTCTATGAGCGGCGAAGGCCTTTTCAAAGCGATTTCAAAAATGTCGCAGTCATATAAAATAGCGCCCGATTTAATCGTCGCCCACGGAACCGGAACCCGATTTAATGATCAATCTGAGGATCTCGCCTTTCAGAAATGCTTCACGTCTTATCCAAAAGTTCCAGTAACAGGAACCAAGTGGGCTATCGGTCACACTCTTGGAGCGAGTGGCGCAATCGATCTCATTGCGGCCTGTGAACTTCTCAAAAACAAAAAATCTTTTTCTTTGCAAAATACGCCGGAAAAAGATCCGACTCTAAAAATGAATTACCTAACAAAAGGCTCCTCTTCTCCAGAGCATCTTAAGCAGGTTTTGATCTCCTCGTTGGGCTTTGGCGGTGTTCACGCAGCTCTTCTTCTAGAAAAGGAGGACCAACTATGAAAGCCACAGTCGATTTACAAAGAACAGCCGAACCCGCTTGGAGCCAAAAGGTTGAGCGCTGGTACCAACTGGATGAAACAGCTTATGGCTTCTGTGAGGCTCTTCATCAATGGGAATACTTAAAGGATTTGAAAAAACCCGATGTGATTCTGTTAGCTCTTGAGGGAGCATCGAATCTTGCGGACGTAGATTTTGTGCAAACAGGCGCCTCGAGTCCTGCGAAATTCGTTTATACTCTTCCAAATATTTGTGTCTCCGTAATTTTTCAAATGTTGGGAACTTCGGGAAAGGTCTATTGTTTGAATCAAGGTGCGACGACATACAAATTTGCAAAAACAGAGGCTGAGTATTTTGCGAAGAGTGGAAAGACCGTGTGGTTTTTTTCGAGTTCTTACAAAATAAACGGGGAGAGCCGGGAATTTGAGTTTGAGGCTTTTGATTTTTACGAAGCCCATCCATCCTGATTGCAGGATGCACAGACCTTGCAAAATAAAGAGTCTGTTTACTGACTGGAATACAGCTTTACATTTAAGTTCGCAAAGACTTTATCGTCTTTAAAAACTTTTCCATTCACAACCTTGAGGCTACCAAAATCATGTGTGCACTTGACTTCTATTCGAATTGGCAAGCCTGGCTGTAACTTCCAATCCTCTTTTGTAGCTAAAAAATCACAGCTTTTGACTTCGGCTATGAAAGTTTTATTAGCTTGCTCTACGACCTCATTGCCGAGAATGCCACTCATAGCTCGGGTATAACCATAGGCCTGAGCCACCCACTCGATAGCCGTACTGGCCCGAACGTATTTACCAGAAAAATAAGATGCCTTTTCTTTGATAATGACTTCGACAAGTCCGTAGTTTTTTGAAACCTCAAGTACCGAGTCCACCCAAATCGCTTTTCCTCGATGAGGGAGAAAACTTTGGAGAGTTCGTACATCGACCGGAAAATTCCATTTTGTATTCTGCAAAAAAACTCGCAGAGCTTCTTTGCGGTCAAACTTACCATTTGCATTAAGCGGAATATCCGTAAAGCAAAAATTGCTCTCCGGAAGCTGAATCGAAACTTCATTGGCAAGTAGAGCACGCGCCTCACGAAGGAATTGCTCGCGGCTTGCACCTTCAGGCCTACTCACAGTCACTCCAATATCTTCACCAAGTCTCTCACT
>JBFWYS010000062.1:0-11721 GCA_050186175.1 Pseudobdellovibrionaceae bacterium | reverse complement strand
ACAGTGAATCGTTCTGTAATTTGAAATCTGCTCCACACTTCCCATCAATGTAGCAACCCCCATCTGGCCAGCACGTTGTTGCACCATCTTCCTATGTTTAGCTTGCTTGGATTTAAATGATCTCTCATTATAATAAGGTTTCTTATTTGGATTCCCCAAGGCCTGAACAAGCTCTTCGATTTTTCGGTTATTGATGGCAATCTTCTTATTAATTTCTTCCTGGCTAAGAGAAGCCTCGGTAATGAGGACATCACCAACCTTAACCTGATCAAACAGTTCGTTAATTTTTTTGCAGTCATTTGCCATAGCTGATGTTGAAAATAAGAAAGTCGCGATACAAATTCTAAGTTTCATAAATGCCTCCTTTGTACAGATAGTGATGCAAGAACAGATCCTCACCGGAAACGATTAAACATGGAGCTCACTCCTAAAAGAAAGAGATCGCCATTTTTTGGAGAATGAATGGAGAATACTTCGACGTAATAAAATGAGACAGCAGGCAGGAGCCTGGTGCTCCTCCGCATGAACCGAGCCACTCTGTAACTTTGAAATATGAAAAAATGACAAAGGCTAACTCGTTGTCTTCTTGGACGATTTTGTGCTAGGTATTGCGTCTTGATTCGAATATGAGGAGCTTTTTTGTGCGGTTATTATTTACAGTCACCCTACTGCCCGTTTTGATTTCAATCCAGAGTTATGCAAATCCAGTTCAGTTCGCCGGCGATTTAAAATCAACATCACAGAATATCAAAACTTGGATTCAAAATGAATTCGGCGTTTCAACTTGCGGATCGCTAGCCAAAGATTTTTATTCTCCTCTCTACACACATCTGTTTACTGGTACACCTCAAGCGCGCTTTTCTGAAGCGCAACTGACCGGGCTTGATGCAAAAGATCCAAAAAATTCTTTAGTCACTTTGTTTGAAGCGCGCATGTTATTGCGTGATAAATTTCTGCGCATGACGGCCGAAGAGCAGTTTGCAAACCGCCAAGAATTTCAGAGCTGTGCAAATCAAGTGCGAGCTGCAATGCGCACGATTCGATCGTGGGAAGAACAATTCAGCCTCTATTGGGCTAAAAAAAATAATCAAACCGCCGAAGTCAAAAACAAAGAAGATCTCTCACGTTATGACTTAAAATGGCCCACGTGGATGGTGCATCCCGATTGGCGTGGAAAATTCAATGGGATTGAGTCAATACAGGCTGGTGATATTTTATTAAGCCGAGGCGATGCTTTCACGAGTGCCGTTATTAGCCGCATTGGATCTGTTGACAATCAGTTCTCTCATTTAGCCATGGTCACTGAAGAAAATGGGCGCAAATATGTTCTTGAGTCAGAGCTAAACGGTGGCTTGCAAATGGTCACTCTCGAGTCCTACTTGTCGGTGACCAAATCCCGTTGGGTTATTCTGCGAATGAAGAACATCGGAAGTGGTGATTCCACTCCTGCAAGTCAGGTGGCTAAACTTGCTGCCGCATGGCTCGCCGACCAGGCCCGACCTGGAGTTACTGATCCTAGGAAAAAAATTCCGTACAACTTCGGGATGGACATGTTAGATCGCACCCAAATGTTTTGTTCTCAAGCGATCTCTTTCGCGATTGAGGCGGCCTGCTCAATGCCAGGCATTCGCTGCAATTCAGTTAATAAATACGTGAATCCAAAAATCTTGCCCTTCCCGCTTTCTTACACTTCGTTCAATCTCGATCAAAATCCACTCATCAAAATGCTACAGATCAAAGTTACAGAAACTTTTGCGCCCGCGGATGTAGAAGAGGAGCCGTCGCTCGAACTCATCGCGGAATATAAAAATCTGGCCCAAATTGAAGAAGCCCGAATGTTCGATATGATTCTCACAAAAATGTTTTTGTGGATGGAAAAGGAAGGTTATACATTTGCCGATTCGGCCGTGATTATCGGCGCGTCTGAAGTGGCCGATGTCATCGTCAAAAAAATGGGCAAGATGCCGGAGAACCAACCAAAGAGTTTCACCCAAGGGTCGATCATTTTATATTTCTTAATGATGCATACCGGGCCCGGAAGTCAGTTGGCAGATCTGGTCAATCAAATTAACTACAAGCTTCTCGGCGAAAAACTGGGCCAGTTGGTTAAATCGGGAGCCTTAACGAAAGCACAGGCAGATGAAATTACAAAAAAAGCTCCTGCCGTAGCCGAACGCCTTTCAAGACACGTAGGTTTTGTTACTCATCTCAAACGTTTCTCGATCGCTTATGAAAAACATTTTAAACAGCCTTTTTCTGAATACGATATGGACTTAGCGTTAGAAGAAATCCGCGTTGAGGATTGTGCTCGTGTGCAGTCAGGACAACCGGCCTTGTTCCACGATATCTTTGGCAAAAAATTTGATGGCGATGTTCAAACTCGATGTTCGACGGAAAAACTAAATTGGTCTGACTTTTAGGAGATCACTCATATGAAAACTCTATTTTGCTTTTTACTCTTATTGTCGGTCCACTCTTCTGCCGAGCTGCTCAGCACTCCACCCGACCGCGACTTCGCACTAGTTATAGTCCCTCCTTATGAATCGACGGCTGAACAGAAGATATTGCTTCAAAAAGCTGGTAATTGGCTCACTGAAAGTTTGCCTTCAATTATTGAATCTGTTGGGGGAGCCGTTGCCGGCTCTCATAACGCTAAAGATCTTTTTGTAGGTTCTTCGCAGCAGATTAAAGAAGCCATCGCCACAAAAATCGCTGAATCTAAAAAATATCTCCCTAACGAGCCCTTGCTCGTGAACGCATATTTTATTGCTTGGCCAAAATCGGAATTCGGAGAAGCTCGCCTCAAATATGGTTACCCGGTTGTAACTCTAAATCCCGCTCAATATCGAAGTAGCGCCGAAATGTATGCAAGCGTGAATCGAACTCTGAATTCGTCACTCGCCTATAATTTTAAAAATGGAGAGCGTTTTAATTTTGTCGGCGCGAGCTTGAAACTGAGACTTGAAAAGAAAATAAATATTTTTTCGTTTCAAGTTTACGGCGGCTTAAATCCGGCAGAGATTGACTTCAAAGAAGAGGGACCTGAAGTGAATATTTCAAAGATCGTTATTCCTTCAGCCGAAAAAGCCTTCGACAGCACAACGATGCTCGCAACGATCCGTCAGCAGTTGACTGGCTACGATGGTGAAATCGTAAACTCGCTTCCTCAAGTCACTCTTGATTTTGGAACTTTCGGAGGAATCGCAGGAAACATTAATAATGCAAATGGTTTTTCTGCTTTCGGCGAAATCCAAGTGAGTCGTTTGGACAATATGGGAGTTGTCGGAGGAGAATCTGATTGTACGGTAAAAAAAGCAGTTCCTACGCTCATTGGAGTTCTGGCTGACAAAGCCACAGGAGTGGGAATTGTTGATAAACTCGCGCAAGGCCGCGACGTTCAATTTCGTATCTTCTCGATGAACTTAAGCATCGAAACCCAACGGGTCGAAAGCATGGACGTGCGAATGGATTTAGGTTTTTCACTCAAGTGTCTCAGTGTCAGTAGCGTGAAAGAAAAATTTAAAAACAAGGCCAACGAGGCGATCCGGTCAAAACTCGACAGTCTCTACAAACAGGACGACCTCACAGATAAATTGATGAAAAAGCTTTATGGCGTCGGTTAAGAGATTTGACTAATTTCTTTTAAGCAAAGTTCAAAACCTTTGACGTTTCGGCCCGAAACGTCTTGATGCACTCATCCTTCCAGAAACAATCTGATTCGTTTTCAGGTCTCAATCTGAAATTTTCTGTCGCAATTTGAGCCAGCCAAAAATGGGCGCCGTCTTTGCATTCTAATCACGTTAGGGTCCGGGGTTAAAATTGGGGGATGAAAATGAGACGTATCACTTTACGAGGGTCGACTCTGCTGGGTGCGGTATTGGCTATGAACTCTATAGCCTGTAGTCCAATGAAGAATAAAACTAAGAGCGAGTTTATTGCAACGACAAGTGTTTTCAGCGGGTCTTTGGATTTATCCAATCACACAGACACCACAACCCAGGACTCGGTCCTCACAGTTCAGGGAAGTGACGGTGGTGCACAAGCTGCGCATCAATCTCAATCAGCACCAAGCCCTGTGGCTACTATAAATCAGACTTCTTCGAATCCGGCTCAAGTCGCAGCATCCAATACTGTTACATCCAATACTGTTACATCCAATACTGTTACATCCAATACTGTTACATCTACTACGGATGCATCCACAGGCTCTGCGTCTACTTCCATCAGTGCAAATGATGGCGGAGGAGCCACTTCTTCTGATACTCCATCTAACAGTACGCAATCTACTAACGATGAACAGCCTATTTCGATCGATGGCAACGACGGAGGCTCCTCACCGGTCCAGATGCCTCTCGTCCAAAGCACAAATCCGGTATTGCCAGTGGTCCTTCCTGTCTCTTATTGGTGCAGTGATGACGGCACTCGGGCTCAGGGCACAAATATCAAAAGGTCTCAAGAGTTGACTGTTGTTCTTAAAGACAAGGCTACGGGCCAAGTCGCGTGCAGCTTAACCGCAGGAGTAAAAGAAAACTTAATATCAAACAAGTCTATCAATTTGTCTTCTTGTGTCTTAACCGCTGACAGTTACATTATTGACCTTATCGATGACTCTATGAGCACGAAGCCGTCTTTGTTAACAGGCGTCTTTTTTGCTTCCGGAGCTCAAGCGGCTAACATGGTTCAAAACATTCAGAATATTCAAGCGGCTTTCACGGGCCCAAATCCAAATCTGCAAACAGTCAACGCGCTTCAAACCAGCGGATTTGAAATAGACAAAAATCACTACTTAAACAAAATAAAATCTGGGCCTCGCACGGGTCAGTATGCGTTGGAAGGATCAACTTTTTTAGGAGTTCTTTACGCGGCCAACGCCGAAGACGACCGCTGTGAAATGAATGCCTCTCCACTCGTCATCGACTTTACCGCTCCAGGCGAAAAAAATCTAGGACTCCAGATGGGCGCCCCTGAAGACGGAGTCCTCTTTGATATTTTGGGTCTCCGCTCATTTCCGTTTGCTCATGCAAAAAAACAAATCTCTTGGCCACGCAATCCTCGTTACATGTTTTTGGGAATTTTGAGCTCGCATGGACAAATTGAAGGCATCAATCAACTTTTTGGTGACAACACTTACGGACCTGACCGCCGTTTCGCGACCGATGGTTTCGCAGCTCTCGCAAAGTACGACGAAAACAAGGACGGCTTTATAGATGCAAAAGATTCTATCTTCCACTATTTAGTCGTATGGTTTGATTCTAACAGCAACGCAATCTCTGATCGCAAAGAGATGCGTCGACTTGCCGACATGGGCGTCACAAGCATAGACACTATGTACGATGCAGAATTTTACGAGCGCGATCAATACGGCAACGAATCCCGGTTCAAATCCGTCGTAAAAATGAAAGACGGCAGCAACCGACTGATTTTCGACCTTTGGTTTGCATTGAATTAGCCCAAAAGGTGACTGTCGCCTATTGGAGTTCCCGAGGGGCATCGCCTCTATTCCAGAAGAGTCTCATACCAAATAGATGAAGGATCTAAGTAACTTCTAAGGTAGTCCGCGACCTCGGGAGCCTCAGCTCCTTCACTTCGAAAAAAATCAAAGAATTTAGCCGGAGTGATTTGCAGTCGAGCACCATTCACCAGCGCAGTCTCGAGTACAGCTAGTCGCCTGAGCATACGATCTTGAAGCATTTGGTCGACATCTTCTTTCCCTCCCAGCCAATCATTCCAAATTTCTCTGTGAGTTGCTGTGCCCAGTGGAGCTGAAAGTTTATTCATTTGGTTTTGAATGATGTGCATTTCACGCAAGACATAGAACAGGCTATGACTCGCAACATCGCCGAGCTTACTGTATCGCGGGTACTTTGAAACGAAGGCTTTGGTAGTTTGAGTAGACCAAAAATATTCGGTCCCATTCCAATTGTATTCAGCATGGATAACATCATCGCCACCGCCAACTGCACCGCCATAACGGGATAACAACTCTTCACCCTTTTCTAACAGGTATTTGATCTTGGCTTGTTGGCCCTCATAGGACTTGTAAGAATCAAAAACGGCTTGAACCTGAACAAGGTCTTTTGATTGAAAGGACCCTGGAAACATTTTTTTAATAGTCTCCGTATTTTTCAGATTTGGAGTTGTCATGTACTCATTCAATATGTCACCGAGTTGAGGTCGATTTCCCTTTTGAGGATTTTTAACTACCCAGTCGAAAAATCGTCGTACCGCTCGCATCGTTACAGGATCTCTTTGAATTGGAAGTATGTGTCCAACATAATCATGCATCAACATTTTAAGAGAAAACGGGATCATACCTTGTGCCACAAGCTCACTGTAACCGTGAACGAATTCTCCTGGATCGCGATAAACCCACTTATCGGAGGACGGTAGCGGATCAACGCCAATCCTGACCCATTTCACTGCACCGCCCTCTTTACTGTAAAAAGATAAAGCGGCATAAATTCGCGATGGCTCAGGAACTTCATCACCAAACTTATTAATATTATTAAAAATAGATCCCAAGTCCTTTGGACGTAAGTAAGGACCGTCGACAATCCATCCATAACTTTTTGTAGCCAAGAGTGTAGGGAGTTCGCTGCCCTGATTTTTAAGAAGATTGAGACCGGCAGCTTCTCCTGATTGCATAATATCAGGTGAAAATGCCTTTTGGATCTCGGGCGAAGAGATCCACGCATCGATATAAGGCAGCACCGCGCTTGTATTTTTCTCTGAGGAATACACGGCACGACAAGACAGGCCCATTGCCGAGACCGGGGGCAAAAGAGAAGAGAGTAGAACTAAAATTTCCAGCTGCCTTTTCACAAGAGGCCTCCTGATCATCAGGTAAGGGCAATATCAAGAATGATGCCACAGCAAACCTCTCCCAGGTCGAATGCCGGTGAGAAGGAGTCTTGAAGTCGCCAAACTTTTATTCAGTTGTTAGGACTACAGAAAGAACGCGCGCTCTTTCCCAACAGAGTTGCCTTTTGCAACGAGCAATTTTTCTTCGTATGACAGTAGGTTTTCCTCCGCTCTTATTATTCTCGCTTAAGAGAAAAGAAGTCGATGTTGTAGGCGTACACGGTTTCTTCTTTTGAATCTCGAATTAACTGTAAATGGGATTTTAAAGTTTCTAGAATCAGATCTTTGACCTTAATCGCATCACTCTCTGAAAGGCTGACCATTGCGGAGTAATGCAAATCCTGAGTCTCTTCACGCTCGAGAGACTCCACGGCGAGGACCCGCATATTTGAATGATGCCTGGTGAGCTGAACCGATTCGCGCCCTAACCGGATCTGAGTAGACCCTGATTTTAGAACACCTTTCTCTTCCACCACCAGCCCACACTGTATTAGAAATTCTAAAACTTCCGAAATTTTTTTTAGAGGAAGACGAAAAAACTGATTCAGAGCATGCCGAGTGCCGAGCGCAGGAACGGTTGTCGCCATATGAATGGCTCCGAAATACCAAGCGCTATAATAATGAGCTTGGTCAACCGGCGAGAGAGTTTTTTGTTCTCCGAGTCTGCGAACGAGATTCATCCTGTTCTTTAGAATTTCCTCGATTTGTTGAGAAAAATAATCTTTTAATTTTTTAGAGCCTGCGCGAGTTCTTTGAACCAACAAAATAAAAAAATGAGTTTCGTCGGCGCTGAAGCCAAAAAACTCGGCGGCGAGATCTGCTTGTTCGAGACTTAGATCCGCCTTTCCTTTAAGAACTAGCGAGAGATAGGCAGGTTGAACACGCATTTTTTCCGCGAGCTTTCCCTTGCGCCCCAAGCGCGCGCCCTTATCTCCAAGGCGCGAAATCAGAAATAATCTATAATCTTTGTAGTCGTAAATAGATCCTGTATTTATAGCCACTTATAAAGTATAAATTAATTAAAACTTAAATTAAACTATTAATTTTAATTAAAAAAATCTATCAAATTGATGCTGCGCATCGTACATTCCGTCATATGGCGATTATGCCCTAGCCCACCAGGAGACTTAAAATGAAAGCAATTTTTTTACTAGCAATTATGACTCTCTCTTCTTTTTCTGCATTCGCGAACCGCACTCAACAAGAACGATACGCACAATTTTGCGAGACAGAAAAGGCCGGGATCACGGCTCAATTAGAGACAATTAAACACCAGGGTTTTTCACCTGAAGTTGAGAAAATTTTGACAGAAATGAACTTAGATGCTCTGCGAACAATCCAATACATCTGTGGTCAATAATTTTTTAACGAATTTACTTACACACAAATTAACCAATTTTACTAAAAGGAAAATAAAATGAAAAACTTAATCAACGCACTTATGGTTTTAACCGCGGCTTTCACTCTTACATCAACAGCTTTAGCGGACAATGTTCCGCAAAATCTTAAAGTTGAAATTTACGCTCTAAAAATTACAACTGATACACACGTAAAACAAATGAAAATCGTGGCAGGATTAACCTCACAATATAAAGCTGACCTCGATGCAGCTGGCTTTTTTAGCAAGAACAGTGTGAAAAACCGTTACTGCAAGATTGTGAATGCAACCGTTGCAACCAGCTTTCTTATCTTTGCAGAAGGTTTGAAGAAGCTAAGCCCGGCTGGAAGAGATTATTTGGAATCCATCAATCAACAATCCGGTGGCGCCATTGAAAGAAGCCTTCATGCGATTGTGCCGAATGGAAAAACAATCATGGCTTATTGCCATGACCCGGCTGTTCTTTACAATGCTGCTCAACTGGCAGTGAACAATGCACAAGTCGCTGTCGATTTGATTCCTGGATATTCCCTCTAAAACCCGTAGAGCGAGCAGGCTTATTGGTATGGGCCTTGCTCCCTCTAACTAACGGAATTAGCGGAGGATTTAAAATGTTCAGTCTCAATTTAAAGCACTTAGGAAGCCTATTGATTTTACTCCTGTCGAGTAGTTTGTCAGTGGCGGAAACTCCGAAACTAAACACTGCCAAAAAAGTAACTCAGGATTTAGAGCTTCTCAAGTTTCAAAACAAAATTAAATCTGCCTTTCCAAAAGATTTAAAAATGTACAATATGAATGTTCTTGAATCTGACGAAATCAAAGAAAGATTAGAGAGCCAGCCGAATAAAAGAGAGGGTGGCATTACCGATGGTGGAGGTAATGCCACGTCCGATGGTGACCTTTTTGATTTTTACGAAAACAAAGGCACGGTGCCTCTTGTTTTTTCTAATTTTGAATCCTTTAAAAACAAAGTCGCCCCTCTCCTCCTGCAACTTGAAAAAAGTATTCCTGGATTAGGGGAAAAACTTGGATCCTATCTCTCAAGCAAAAAATGGTATCTAGAGCCGAAACCTCTTAGTAACAAAAAATGCGAAAACGTAAGCTTTCTCCAAATCGAAACCGCAGAAAAAGCAAATGAAGCTACAAATGAGCGCAAAAAAATAGTTGTTGCCTGCCAGGATGAATTTGAAGTTCGCATTTATACAAGTTGGTTTACAGAAAGAAAAGACGGTGATCAGGCTCTCTTGCAACTGAACCAAGCCGGTCTTATTACACACGAGTTACTTGTTGGATTTCTAATGGACTTGGGCTTTTATTCTCCAGAGCTCAAAGATGGAGCCGAGCGGTCTGTTCGCGTTCTAAATCGAGAGCTTTATACGGCTCCGTTCAATTCTCAAAATTTCTTAGAAGAAGTTAACAGGCGCCTCAAACTTGAGTTTAAGTCCGCACACGTTTTACAACAAGAAGCCGCAAATGCAGCGGCCTTGAAAGCTGCGAAAGTGAATCTTGCGAACGAAGAAATCAATGTTCTACATCAGTTGCAGCAGATGATTTGCGCTCAGGAGGCAAGAAATTTTTCAGCAGCCGAAAATTTAATTCGGCAGTTCTATCCCTATGAGGCTGCAGAGAGAAAAAAAATACTTTTTAGCCCTCAGCTTGCAAACCTTATGGATTTGGACCGTACCAATATCAGCCTATTTCATTTTATTCCTGATCCAAGCATGAAAAAAACGCGTGCCGGTGTTTGCTACAACATCAAGACCGCAATTCGGCGAATTCAGCTCGATGAGCTAAGTCCGTAGATACGACACTAGTTTTTCATTTAGGTTTTACACCCACTCACCCTAAGCCATGTTCTAACCTGGAGCTAGGTCGGGTAACACTTCGCTATAACGAGCTTGGACAAATCGCCACCAGAACATCACTTCGTAAAATGAAGTCCGCTGGGAACCCGAAAGACTGTAATTCCAGTAAAGATCGTGAACCCCTGTAATCTGTTTCTGGGTCTGTCGACACAACGATAGTTTCTTATTTACACCCGGCGTAAAAATCAGGAGACTCAATAAGAGATCTTTAAATAGATTTTTGAGATGGAGTCATGATGATTCTTGTTCGAAGCGTTTTCTTGGTTATTTTGTTTGTTTCTTCTGTGGGCCATGCTTTTTCTAAACAGGCATTTGGGACGGGGTTAGGTTTTTACTCTCAAAACTTTTTAAATGAAACCGCAGCCAAAAACTCGGGTGAAACTGGTTTCATGGGAACCACAAATTTTCTCTTTAATGTTAAGTACGACATCGAGATCACCTCAGACTGGTTTTTTTCACCGGAGCTAGGCCACACCCTGCTACCGCGAGATACTTCCGATAAAATGGCCAAAGTCACAATTACCCATTTGGTATTTCCGTTTGGACAAAATATTTCGAACTCAGGATCGGGTACCTGGGATTGGTACGCTGGCCCCGGGTTGATTCGTTACAGCATTAAAGGAGAGGGAGGAACCGTTCGCCTCAATAACGGAACCTCAACCTCTATTTTTGCAAAGCCTGGACGAAATGTCACGATCCAAAAAGTGACAACAAACATTGGCTCCTCCTATACCTACGAATCATCACGTTTTGGTCTTGATTTAATTATCGAGAATTTGATGTCTACGGCCAAGCGATCACAGAGTTTTATGTTGAGTTATGCTTATCAGTTCGGAGGAAGCCGATGAGGATCTGGATTCTTGCTTCTATGCTCGTGCTAGTTTTAGAACCTGTGCATGCCTTTACACTCAATAGCACTTCTGATTCCAGTTTAGAAGGGTGGGCTGATTCCACAATTCGCTTGAGAGTCAATACGGCAAACTGTCCCGCTGGTTTTGATGTTCCGAAGCTGATTAAAGAGGCCGCTGAGATCTGGAATAATGTGCCGACAAGTTCTCTTAAAGTTAAATACGATGGTTCTACTACGAGCACTTTGATGGCGTCTCCAGTCACTGTTTACTGCGAAACAAATTTTCAAGCGCAGCTTGGAGCCGATCAAAATGTGGTCCCTGGGGCCGCAAGTGTAGACGGAAGTTCAGGACGCATCCGTGGCGGCATTTTGTATCTCAATGTTTCTGCCGGCCTCGCCAATATCGACAATTACAACTATGAAGTTTTAAAAATCATCCTCGCCCACGAGATTGGGCATGTTCTTGGATTAGGTCACTCTGAAGATCAAAAAGCACTGATGTATTTTGATGGGTCAGAACGAGATCACCTCGGTCTCGGTCAAGACGATATTGATGGCGTGTCTTATCTGTATCCAAGCGACGAGCTCAAGGAGGGCAAATATGCAGGCTGCGGACGTATTGGCAATCCACCACCCCCTCCGAGTCAAAACCTTCTTCTTTACATCTTAATGCTTCTCTTCCCGATGGGCGTCCTCATCTCGCTCCGTAAAAAGGCCCGCCGTCGAAAATGGTATCAATATTGCGTCTAACGCAATATTTCTACCAA
>JBFWYS010000061.1:0-11792 GCA_050186175.1 Pseudobdellovibrionaceae bacterium | reverse complement strand
CTGACTTCAGCAGACCTTGAAGATATCCAATATCCTAAAAACAAAATGCAGATTGCGATGATTGATGCCTGTTCTTCGTATGCTCATTACCAACATCAATACGTGGTGAATAAATCTGAGAACTTGCACTTGATAACTTATGGACTCGTAAGTCTCTATCACGCCGCTGAAGCCACTGTTCAAAATCTTCTTGAGCTAACAATGGATCAAGAAGAACAAATAACTTGGGTCGATGCCTTGAAAGACATGGAAAAAGCTCAGCTTCGTCCTCATGTTGAATTTTTGTATGATGGTTCGAGCGAACGAAAAATAAATGAGACATACAAAAAATATTTGAGCCGTGAAGAGTACCCGAGTTTACTTTTAAATGTCTGGGTTCCTTAGCTTGTTATGAATTGGTTGTCGGTGTTACAATTTTTGAGGTGCGAAATATTTAGCAATTCTCATCAAATGCCAAGCGCATTCCGCTAAATTGCAGCCGACACTCAGGTGTTAAAAAGTTGCGATAGGTCGAACGAACATGCGAAGCTTGAGTGATGACCGATCCTCCGCGAAGAACACGGCGGTTGTTCATAAATTTTCCATTGTATTCACTTAAAACTCCGTCATTGGGAGTTTGTCCCGGATAGGCCCCATATGGACTTTGCGTCCATTCCCAAACTCCTCCCCAAATTTGACTGTGCGGAGAGTAAGTTGGTTGAAAGTTTCCACTCTCAAAAAAATGGCCTTTGAGTTTTTCGTTTTC
Organism: Pseudobdellovibrionaceae bacterium; assembly: GCA_050186175.1. GTDB lineage: Bacteria > Bdellovibrionota > Bdellovibrionia > Bdellovibrionales > Bdellovibrionaceae > JBFWYS01. Next base: position 11,047 of record JBFWYS010000061.1, on the reverse strand, counting down.
TGAAAGAACTTTGCAAGCAAGCTCCCACTCATACTCGGTGGGCAGTCGAGCCCGGCACCAACGTGCATAGGCGTCGGCTTCGTAAAAACTAATGTGGCAAACGGGAGCATCTTTCGTAAGAGGCTGAGGACCATGTAAGGTCTGCAGATACCAGTTTCCGGGTTCTTGCCAATATCCGGGAGCCTGCCAACTCAGATTTTTTTTCATGCGCCAGCCATCCTCGAGCCATAGGCGAGGATCTTCGTAGCCTCCATCATTGATAAATTCTAAAAATTCACCATTGGTCACAAGCTTGTAACGGAGGCGAAAGGGATTTAAAAAATACGAGTGAACAGGTTTTTCATTTTCAAATGCAAAGCACCGATGGTCAGCTCCAAACATGTAGACACCAGAGTTAAATCGAAAATCCTCGGGAGAAAGGGGGGCGCTCGAATAGGTGATCGTCGACGGCTGATGCGAATAGGTTGGCGACATTGGGTTGTTGGCAAAAATAGATTTAATATCTGTCAAAAGGAGTTCTTGGTTTCTTTGTTCATGATTGAAGGCCAACTCAAAGCTATCAAGTACAGCCTGCTGTTCATCGATGGGGCGCTTGAGAATCGTGCTCAACAGAATCAAAACTTTTTCATCTACCATCGAGCGATATTGAAGGACTTCTTTTACCGTTGGCCGAGAAAGATTTTTTCGATCGCGAGCTAACTTCTTCTCAAAGGTCATAAACGAAGTTCCAAAAATATGACTGTAAATAGAATTATAGGAGCGATATCCAGGAGAGTGTTTCTCTAAGAAAGTTTTCTCGAAAAACCAAGTCGTATGCCCCAATCTCCATTTGGGAGATGCGCTCTCATCAGACCCTTGAACAACATAATCTTCAGTTTCGAGGGGCTCACAAATTCGCTCGCTGAGTTCTCGAAGACTTAAATATCTCTTCTCCAGTTCGGTGCCGCTGTAGAGCGAATCTTTACGTTGCGGAGATTCAAGGCGACTACGCTCATGGTTTAATTCGAAAGACATCGGGCCTCCAGATCTAACAATACGGGGTTCACAGGAAAAAACACTTGCGGAAGTATTAAGATAGTGTGGAGAACTCTTTAGGAGTGCTAATCTTTTGGGCATGAATTCTTGGTGCTCGATTTCTGTTGCTTATTAAGTTTTCTTTGGGTGCTCATCGTGCATCCGTCCATGAGAGGGTTCAATCCCGGCCTTCCGGGCCGGGATTCCAAGAACTTCTTAGGACATTCTTCGCGTTGACCCCTGATGAAAATTAGGACTCCCTGCCACGATGGCAGGGAGTAGCACCCTCTCATGGACGGATGCACGATGGGCATCCAAAAAAAACAGATAAGCAACACACGCCGTGCACCAAAAAATCCCATGACACACTCACCCGACACTCCTAAGTCTTGCCTAGACCTAAGTCTCTTCGCTTTAATGTATCCTTCCAGTTTTGGAGGTTTAAATGAAGCAACTGATGTATTTGCCAATATTGTTATCTCTTCTGATTTGCACCACAGGGCATACAAAAGATCTAACAAACAGACTTGGCGTTGGTTTTAAAGATCAGTTGGGAATTAATCTTCCGAGTCTAGCAGTTCAATATTATCCAAGCGCAGAGACTGCAGTCGCAGGAACTCTCGGCGTTGACACTCAAGATGATGCGAGCAAGTTTGGCGCGATTTTTCGTGTGAACCGAATTGTTTTTAAAGAAGAACATATGAACTTTTATATGGGTGGCGGCGGTGGTTTGGTGAGCCAAGAAGTTGCGGGGCAGAATGAATCTGGTTTTGAACTGGCAGCTGTAGCTGGCGGTGAATTTTTTATTCCCGGTATCGACAGTCTCGGGATGAGCTTTGAAACGGGAATTGGAGTAACCTCAATTAAAAGTGGCGTGAGATTTAGAACGATGGCGGATTCGCCTCTGCGCGCCGGAATGATTTTTTATTTCTAATAGAAACAGGAGAATAGATGAAAAAAGTGATTCAAACTGAGAGTGCTCCCAAAGCGATCGGCCCTTATTCTCAAGCGATCGAAATGGGATCTTTTGTTTTTTGCTCGGGACAAATCGCTCTTGATCCAGTGAAAGGTGAAGTCGTTCCTGGTGGAGTGAAAGAACAAACAGAACAAGTGATGAAAAATATCGAGGGTGTTTTGAAAGCAGCCAATTGCCAGTTTCAAAACGTAATTAAGACGACAATTTTTTTAACGGACATGAACGACTTTGCGACAGTGAACGAAATTTACGGTCGATTTTTTAAAGAAAATCCACCGGCACGTTCAACCGTAGCTGTTGCGGGCTTGCCTCGTGGAGTTAAAGTTGAAATTGAATGTCTTGCCCACAAGTAGGCTCATTTATCAGAAGAAAAGAATCTGGATCTCTCTAACTTTTGTAAGCCTCGTTGTCTTTTTATACGTCCGAGAATATCGAAAAATTGCGCGCGAGCCGATAAACTCTTGGACGCAAGTTCAAACTGCTGACTGCGGAATTGTTTTAACTGGAGCAGCCGGCCGGGTCCGTGAAGGCTTTGACCTTCTCTCAAGAAAAGAAATTCAAAAGTTAATTATTTCTGGAGTTCATCCTGAAGCGACATTACGGGAGATCATGCCGCTTTGGCCTTTTTACGGTAAACTGAGCGAGAAAGATGTAATCCTGGATCGTCATTCGACCACAACTTTTGGAAATGCAGTTCAGGCCTTTCCTCTAGTGGAGGCTCTTCATTGTCGTGATGTGGTGTTAATCACATCGCAGCTCCACATGTATCGTTCTAAGAAAACATTCCAGGCTGTATTCCCAAGTGATTTTATGATTCAGACAAGATCCACTGTCTCAGGGGGGCGCTATCGCCCTAGTCTTTGGGATATGTTTGTCGAGATTTCTAAATCTCTTTTTTATTCTGCATGGGCCTACTGAATTCGCTCTTTGTCCAGTGAACTCCTCGTGTCTACAAACCGATAATATCTCTGTAAAATCTTGAGTTCGATTCATTTTTTTTGGGATGGTTCATGAGATTGCCGAAGGAGAGTTGGTTTGTCGCGAATAGCACTTCGATATTTTAATTTATCGTGGTCATATGTGGATGACTTGGGTCGCCGATTTTTAGGCACGTGTGCTTACGTCGCTGAAGTTTTATTTATGGTGTACTTAAGTTTCCGAGCGGCGGTCGTCGATCACTCTCAAGGAATGCGCTCCATCGTTTCTGTAGTGGCGACTCAAATTTATTTTACAGGTTGGCAGGCAATGCCCTTGATCTCGATGCTCTCCATTGCATCGGGTGCTGTGGTGATCCTACAAAGTTCTGCTCAGCTTTCACTCTTGGGTGGAACGGAAATGATCGGAAATCTTTTAGTTGTCATCATCGTGAGAGAGCTCGGGCCTTTGATGACAGCCCTGGTCGTGATCGCGAGAAGTGGAACTGCAGTGGCTTCTGAAATCGGGAATATGGGAGCCAATCGGGAAATTGAAGCTATGGAGAGTATGGGAATTCATCCGCTCAGTTATATTGTGTTTCCGCGCATTATGGGAGGAGTGATTAGCGTTGTATGTTTGGCATTTTTCTTTAATGTGATTGCTATTTTTGGCGGTTACGCGATCACGCGCCTTTTACATGATATGCCTTTTGTGTTTTACACCGATATGTTGGTTCGAGCACTTGCGGCCGAAGACCTTATTTTATTCTTAGTAAAAAATATTTTCAGCGGAATTATTATTTTTGTTGTCTGCTCTCACCAGGGTCTCCAGGTAAAAAAGAGTCCGACAGAAGTTCCTCAAGTCACAACAAAAGCCGTCGTGAACAGCGTTATTTTTGTGACGGTATTTAATCTCGCCGTAACAGCCTTATTTTACCTCAACCAACTTATGAAACTCGGAGTGATTTAATATGAATAACTACAAACCTCTGGAAATCAGATCACTTCGTTTTGAGGGTGTGAGTTTTAGCCACGAGGGGACCGTGGGGATTTTTGAGAATGTGGATTTTGATTTTCCGATGAATAACTTTGTGTGGGTGAAATCGGAAGCCGGTTACGGGCGATCGACTTTGTTGCAGATTTTAGCTGCTTTAAAAATGCCCCATTCAGGTCGTTATCTTATTAATGAAGAAGAAATCAATGAAATGTCGTTTGAAGAATTTTTGCCGTATCGAATGTCTATTGGTTACGGATTTGATTTAGGCGGCGTGATTCACAACAAAACTCTTCTCGAAAATCTAACACTTCCTCTTTTGTATCATAAAGTTTGTTCGCAAGCTGAAGCTGAAAAAAGAGCTTGGGAATACATGAACTGGTTAGGAATCGATAAACATAAAAATCTGAGACCTTCATCTGTTTCAGGCGGCGTAAGAAAACTGACATGTCTCATTCGTTCATTGATAATGCATCCCCAGGTTCTGATTATGGATGACCCAACTGTGGGCCTTGATCCGGAAACAAAGAGTGGATTTATGGCTTTGATTCAACAACTCCGTGGAAAAGGTCATCTCAAGCATGTCTTCATGAGTTCATTTGATGAGCAATGGATGTCGCAAGTAGAAGCAAAAACAATTTATATTGAAAGTAAGCAGCTCTGGGTGACCGAGCCTCAATCAGGAAAGAAGGCTGTTGGCTTATGATGAAGATTAAGTTTAATAAATTTGAGAGGGTGGCGGGACTATTTGTCTTGAGTTTCTTTGCCGGCCTAGTGTTTATCGCTATATCCGTTGCTTATAAAAGAGGTTGGTTTGATTCCAAAGTCAACTTTTCGGCGACGTTCGATTCGGCCGACGGAATTCATCCGGGAACATCCGTTCAAATGGCGGGTTTGCGAGCAGGTAATGTGGACGATGTTGAACTTCTTGCGAACAATAAGATCAAAGTCAGTTTTCATGTGCTTGAAAAATTTCACAATCGTATTCGTGAAGACAGTACCGTGTCACTGATCCGACCTTTTATTATCGGTGACCGAGTTCTCGACGTCGAAGTCGGTGCAGAAGATTCGCAGAGATTGTTGGCGGGAGCCGAAATTCTTACCAAGGAGACAATGGATATTATGTCTCTGATGAGTGGCAAAAATCTGGGACCATATTTGGAGTCGATGTCAGGCCTTGCTTCGAATCTTAAAGTTCTATTGGATGCTTTTTCGGATGAAAAACGAACAGGGTCTTTGATTTCCACATTCGACCAAATCGATCCGCTTGTTAAAAATCTTAACATGATGTCGGTTGAAGTGATCAAGCTTGCGAAGCAGGCTACGAAGAATGAAAACTTGGGGCAGGTTTTAGGAAACCTTTCGACAACCACCCATGAGCTCAATGCCATGATCCCTGAAATTCAAAAAGCTTCGCCCAACTTAGCGGCTGATATCGGGAAATTAGTGACTAACTTTTCGGCGCTTTCGGGTTCCCTTAAAGCGATGGGGCCGGCCATCGATGCCATTGGACCCGATCTTCCGCAAACAAGTGTGCGTGCCGTAGAAGCTTTAAACGAAGCGGTTGTTCTTTTAAAAGCAATGCAGAAGTCGTTCTTTATGCGCGGCAGTGTAGTTGAAGTTCGAGAAGAGGAACAGAAGCGTCAGGAACGCAAACCTGCAAACGTTGAAAAAGCAGATTAATCAGTTACACTTGAACCCATGCTTGTATGGGTGTTCTTTAAAAAATACTTGTTTTCTCCTCGTGCTGGAGCTCTGGTTCGCAAAATTTCTTGGCTCTGTATCATTGGTGTTGCGGTCGGCGTCTCAGCTCTTGTTATAATTATGAGTATTATGAAGGGACTTAATAAGCAGATTCATCAAAGAATTTTGTCTATGGAGCCCCACTTGGTCGTTTCTCCAGCTGCAGGAACTAAAAAGACAATCACAGATATTGAAAATTCAGAGGTCATGGATTTTCTGCAAAATGAAGGCAATCGTGTTTACGCTTTTGAATCACAAGATGTGATCGTGAGAACAAATGAAGGATTGTTTCGGGGAGCTTTGGCTCGTGGAGTTTCAGAAGAGAGTTTGCGGTTTGTTTTGAAAGAAGCCGAGCGTCTTAACGATAAGAATAGCTCTAGAGACAGTGCATTTTCAGAAGCTTTAGCGGCGACGACTCCGCCTGGTGAAAATGAGATTTTAATCGGTGTCGATTTAGCTAGATCTCTAAATGTTTTAGAGGGTGAAACAATCGTCATCATTCCGCCCGAATCCTTATTGCTGCCGGCAAACGAAATTCCCCTGATGGAACGTGTGGGAATTGCTCGGATCCTTTCCACAAACTTGGCCGAGATCGATGCTCAGGTTATTTACTATGTCCGTGGAAAATCGCTCACCCGTTTTAATACTACGGCCAGCCGCCGAATCGGTTTTGAAGTGTGGATCCCCGAGCCGATGAAGGCGGGAGAGCTCAAAGATCAGTTGGCAACTTTTAAGGATTACGAAGCGCAAACATGGTTTGATCGAAATTCAGCGCTTCTCCTTGCTTTGCGATTAGAGAGATTTGTGATGGGAACATTTCTTGCGCTTGCAGCTTTGATCTCAAGTTTTTCAATTGTCACAGTTTTAAGTCTTTTAATTTCTCAAAAGAGAAAAGAGATGGGAATTTTGATGTGTATGGGGTTGTCGCGACTGCAAATTCAAAAATTATTTTCAAATATTGGATTTATGCTCGCTTTGATTGGTCTTGGAGCTGGTTTGGCTCTTGGTTTGGGAGTGAGTCTATACATCGAATTCAATCCCCTCAGAATAGTGCCAGATGTTTACTACGACTCTGAAATTCCTGCGCAAGTCGATTATTGGTTGGTTCTAGGAGTTTGTGTAGTGGGAGGTCTCATCGCCTGGGCCTCTTGTTACTTTCCAACAAAAACAGTTTTAAATTTGCAGCCGAGCGAAGCTTTAAGAGTTAAAAATTAATTTTCGAAAATGTGAATTGTTGCAAACTAACCCCATTCATTAAAAAGAAAAAAGACGGGAAGCGAAGTAGAAACCGATCTAAACTGAAACCTGAAAATCGCGAAGCGCATCTGTAAGCGATGTTTTTAGATCCGTTGACGCTTTTCTTTTTCCGATAATCAAAGCGCAAGGCATTCCAAATTCACCTGCAGGAAATTTTTTATTGTAAGTTCCTGGGATCACGACCGAGTTTGCCGGAATTCTTCCCTTAATAGAGGCTCCGTCAGGAGAGTTAACATCAATGATTTTAGTCGAAGCCGTAATGACAGTTCCAGCTCCTAGTACAGCTCCTTCTTCGACAACGGCGCCTTCAACGACGATGCATCGAGAACCAATAAAACAATTGTCTTCGATGATGACCGGATTTGCTTGGATTGGCTCTAAAACTCCTCCGATTCCCACGCCCCCAGAAAGATGCACATTTGCGCCGATTTGTGCGCATGATCCCACGGTGGCCCAAGTGTCGACCATTGTTCCTGATCCAACGAACGCACCGATGTTGACGTAAGAAGGCATCAAGATCGCGTTGCTCGCAACAAAAGATCCATAACGAGCGAGCGCGTGAGGAACTGCGCGTACGCCCTCAGAGCCCGTCCATTTTTTTACCGGAATTTTATCAAAGTATTGAAAATCTCCAGCTCTCATGATGTCCAATTTTTGCAGGCGAAAATAAAGTAAGATGGCCTTTTTTAACCATTGATGGGTTGTCCACTCGCCACTTCGTTTTTCGCAAACTCGCAGTTTTCCGGAGTCTAATCCGGCCAAGGCGGCGAATACGGCCTCTTTAGTTTCAGTGTTTAGGGAGTCAACGCTTCCGCCCGAAGAGATCTGAGAAAAAGCGGAATCGATAAGTGAAGCAGTTTGTGTCGACATTTTTTATCCCTTTTTTAAATTAAAAATTAATAAAATTAAGCGAGAATTTTTTCGCAGACTTTGAGGCATTCCTGAATGGCTGGCAAATGCATCTGCAAAACTTTTTCAGGAGCCTGACCTCTTTCGATTTCGTAGGTTAAAGTTGGCAGTCCGCGTTCGATTCCGCTATAAGTTCCGAGGCAGCCGGGAGTGGGATAACCGATCGATTCGTCAATCCGATAGCCTGTTAAAGCGTGTATCGCTTCAGCTTGAGTTTTACAATTGCCGTTGATGTTGAGCATGGGGTGCCAAGAGTGGAGGCTCAAAATAAATTTTGGATTCTGAGCAGAAAGATAACGCATAAGAGCTTGGTTTTCGGGTTCGCTGCCAGCGCTCGGCCCCGGATTGTAACGAGGATTTAACACTTGGGCGGTCCAGTCTTTCGTAGGCAGATTACGATTGAGGTCAACACCTCGAGAGTTTGAACGAGTGCGATAGAGCATTCCTTCTACATTTAAGGCCGGAATCAAAGTGAGGCTCAGTCGGTAGGGAAAACTTTTTGTAAATTCACGAAGAAGGCCATGAGATGTGACAATTCCTTCAATTTCGTCTCCGTGAACGCCACCTAAAATTAGAACTTCTGGACCAATGCCACCGAATTTGTAGGCGGGAATTGGTAAGCCAAGTGGGGTATCGCCAAAAATAAAGTGCGCCATGCTCAAACCTCGTGGTAAAAATAATGGCATGTTGCTTAATTATCGTCAGCAAAAATTGCATTTTGGAGACTTTGACCTCTCGAGCATGACACGGGATTACCAAGGTCCCGTGTATATCTACGATCTGGAAGGCATTAAAAAGCGAATGGTTTTTTATCAGCAGGCGCTAGGCAAAAAGGCCCGAATTCACTATGCAATGAAGGCCAATCCTAATCTCGAGATTTTGCGAGCGCTAAGAGGTTTAGGCGCAGGTTTGGATGTAGTTTCTGGAGGTGAAATTGAGCGGGGCTTGCAAGCCGGCTTTGCGGGATCCGATATGATTTTTTCTGGAGTCGGAAAAACCACTGAAGAAATTCGAATGGCGCTGCAACAAAAAGTTCATCAAATCAATGTCGAGTCGATTCAAGAATTGGAACGAATTGGAATATTGGCGGAGAAGGCAAAAGTCAAAGCCCCAATTGTTTTCCGCATGAATCCAAATGTAAATCCTGAAACTCACCCGTACATCACCACCGGATTTCGTGAAAATAAATTTGGCCTGGATGAACAAGATCTTCCAACGCTTTTAAAAGAGATCAAACAAAATTCTTATTTGGATCTTAAAGGTCTCTCAATGCACATCGGATCTCAAATTACAGCACTTGAATCGTTTCAGGAGGCAGTCCAAAAAACAAAAGAGATGCTCCGCAAAGTTGAAGGTGAAGGTTTTCAGCTCTCTCGTTTTGACGTGGGTGGTGGAGTGGGCATCGACTACGAAAATCGTGATTTGAATCAAGAAGAAAGTTTTTTGAAAAACTACGGAACAATGGTGCAAAAAGAACTTGCCGATCTGAATGTTGAAATTCAGTGTGAACCAGGACGGTGGATTGTGGGTCACCACGGAATTTTATTCTGCCAAATTCAATACGTCAAAAAAACGCCCTACAAGAATTTTATTATCGTCGACACCGGGATGAATCACTTATTGCGCCCGGCTTTATACGAAGCTGAACATGCCATTTACAAACAAGATGGCTCTGGAACAGAAAAAGAAAAGTACGATATCGTGGGGCCTATCTGCGAATCTGCTGATTTCCTATCTCTAGGAACAGAACTCCAAATTTGCAAAAGTGGAGACTTTGTGGTGGTAGCTGATTGCGGAGCCTATGGAATGTCGATGGCAAGTTCCTACAATCTTAGAAAAATGCCACACGAATATTTTCTGGAATCGCGCCTTTAACCGTGCCTCCGGCTGAAAATCCGGACTTAAGGAAAATACGGAACATTGAAATTTCTTAAAATCTTTTTCGTTCCCATATCAAGATCCAAGTTCTCTGCATAACCCATGGCAGACGGGAAAAGAGAAAGCACGGAGTTCTCTCCAAGTTGTCTAACGGGATTCTCTGCAAGCACAATCGCTTCACGTGCGTACATATCGCTCAGTCTCCAGCGATTGATCTGTTTGATTCTTTGCTTGTTGTAGGGATCATATGAGTCCGGGCTTCGAAGTTGAACGTCAATTACAGTCCAGTTATTGCGAACTAAATCAAGTCGCGATTTTTCAATTTCGTAGGTGTAGTGAGTAATAGGTTGCACTTTGAGTTGCGAGTTTTCAGCGTAAACCAGTTCAAGCGCCTTTTTTTCGTTTTTAATAACAAGGTGAGGATCAATTAGCTTTGAATATTGAAGAACCTTTAGTTTTTCAAAATCTTTTGTTCCTAAGATAGTAACAGCGGGAGGGGCTGAGATATCAAGAAGGTATAATTTTCTGTCGTAAACAACGAGAACCTGATTGGCATTTTCGCGAACAGGGCCGATCCACGAAGGAGCGGTACCTAAATTAGGTTGAACAGAGACCAGAGTCTCCGGCCATTTTTGCTCGTTCAGTGCAGTCTCCATATTGATGATGGCAATTGAGCCGTCATTAAGGCCAAGAAGAAGTCTTCCGCTGCTATCAATGTCACCTGAAGAAATTGTTTTTCCATCTGCAACTCTAGATCCCAATGTCGCAGTTTTTTGGATGTGGCCAAAGGAGTTGAGTTTCATCATCGTGAGGTTTGAGAGCTCATCATAAACGACGAGATAACCTAAGCCAGGGCGAAATGAAGCAGAGTGAGGACTTCCAGCGAGGGGAATCGGATTTGGATGAGCCTTGCTTTTATAGTCGTAGATCGTTAGCGTTTTCAGAGATAAATCAATGATATAATTTCCGTCTTGATCATACGCCACGTAGTGTTCGGCTCCAGTATCTTTTACCGGAACGCTTCTTTCGTGAACCCCTTTATTTTTTGATAAGTCGAACTGATGAATTCGATTGACTGTTTTATCGTAAATCACCACAGAAGATTGTTCTTTGCCTTCGGCCGTTGTTTGGCCAGCGGCGATTTCGAGTTTATCTCCGACATCATTTCCCGGATCGTCCTCTATAGAAATCCCCGATTTTGAACATGCAACTGTAGCCAGAGTTAATACTGAATACATGAGAAGATTTTTAAAACGCATAAGCTACTCCGATAAATCCATTTGTTTTTGATACTTCGTATTTTAATTTCTTGTCTGGATATTTATAAGGGTGTTTTTCGTAACCAGCTCCCACAGAGCCCCA